>CAZFUS010000017.1:0-11102 GCA_964522485.1 uncultured Enterobacteriaceae bacterium
CGCCCTTGATGGGCTTCTCGGCGGCGCTGTCCGGGATCACGATGCCGCCGGCGGTTGTGCGTTCTTCTTCAAGTCGTTTGATGATGATGCGGTCATGAAGTGGACGTATATTCATATCAGAACTCCCTGCACGGGCGCCGCATCAGGCGGCGCGTTGATAGTGGATTTATTAGCACTCGAGCATTACGAGTGCTGATTATAATTTTGGCTCTCTCTGCCTTTCAACCCACGGTACGGTTTCGCTTCCGGCTGGCCTTCCACCACCTCGCCATCAATGATTACGGTGGTCTGGCCGTTGGCCCGGTGCCCTGACGCCCGCTCTCGGGCAATCAGCCACTTCAGGAGCTGTGTCGCCAGTGTCCGGCGGATGCCGGGCACCAGCACCAGAAAACCGACACCGTCGGTAAAAAAGCCGGGCGTCAGCAGCAACGCGGCGGCAACCAGCAGAATCAGACCCTCGATCAGATCAATCGCAGGAACCTCGCGCCGGTCCAGTTTTTCCCGAACGCGGGCGAGGGTGAGCATGCCCTGCAACCGAATGAGTGCCACACCGATCACCGCGGTCAGGATGATAAGGCCGATCGTTGGCAGAGCGCCGATGACACCCCCGATCTCGATAAACAGACCGATCTCGATCAGCGGGACAACGATGAAAACCAGCAGTAACAGGCCGGACAGGCGCATGAATACAGTCTCCGGGCGGTGAATTCAGAGGGACATTTGTCGAATAGCGGGAAATTTGGTGATCGAATGCATGTCTTAGTACCTATGTCTTGGCTAGAATGGCGTTTTTCAAGGGCCCGCCACAGGCGACGCCATAATGTTCAGTCAATCCGGATGTCGATGGATTACCGATGAGCCAGGAAAACAGCCATTATTTGATAGTCCTGACCACCAGCCCGGGCAATATTACCGCCAAGAAAATTGCCAACGCACTGGTCGAAGCAGGCACCGCTGCCTGTGTGAACATCCTGCCGCCGATGAGTTCGGTTTTTTTCTGGCAGGGTCGGGTCGAACAGGAAGAAGAACAGCTGCTGATTATCAAGACGGCTGCCAGCGCCTATCAGGCCGTTGAGAACATCATCAAGGCCCACCACCCGTACGAAGTCCCGGAAATCGTGGCCGTGCCCATCGTCCAGGGGCTACCGGCCTATCTGGACTGGATCGATCAGACCGTTACAACGGAATCCACATGAGGCAGCGCGCCGTTCTGTGGTTATTGCTGGCCTTGATCGGCCTGCCGCTGGGCACGGCCGCGGGTGCGCTGGATCGACTGTTCGGTTCGGGCCCGGCCGATGGCCAGAATGAAATCCTGGAGCCGGATCGGGCGTTCATACTCAGCCTCGACGACAGCAACCCGGCACGGCCCAGGCTGCACTGGGAGATCGCCGAGAATTATTATCTGTATCGGGATAAGTTCAGGGTGACCAGCAGCTCGGATACAGTGGCTGTTGGCGAGCTGCATATTCCGGCGGGAGAAATCGAGGACGATCCGGAATTCGGCCAGGTCGCCGTGCATCGTGACGAGGTCGAGATCATCGCGCCGCTGAGTCGCGCTGCCGCCGAGCCGGGCCAGTTTGACCTGCAGGTCACCTATCAGGGCTGCAAACAGGACGCGGTTTGTTATCCGCCGATCACCAAGTCGTTTTCGATGAGTCTGGCACCGATCCAGACAGCTCAGGCGGCGCCTGGTGCCGGTGAAATTCAGTCTGGTGGTTCGGCCGGGGCAACGCCACTGTCGGCCCAGGATGCCATTACCCGGCACCTGCAGTCCGGCGGTCTGTGGCTGAATGTTGCCGCGTTTTTCGGCTTCGGGCTGTTGCTGGCGTTTACACCGTGTGTTTTTCCGATGATCCCGATCCTGTCCGGCCTGATTGTGGGTCAGAGTGGTCACACTGGCCGGCAGATCACCGCCGGCCTGGCATTCATGCTGTCGCTGGCGTACGTGCTGGCGATGGCGCTGACCTACGCCGTGCTGGGAGTTATCGCAGGTTCATTCGGTTTCAATCTCCAGGCCGCTTCGCAGAATGCCTGGGCGATCGGCGCTTTCAGCGCCGTCTTCGTACTCCTGGCGTTATCGATGTTCGGTTTCTACGATCTGCAGCTGCCGTCGGCGCTGCAGAGCCGCCTGCGGCGTCTGGGTAATAGCCAGCACGCCGGCAGTCTCTGGGGCGCGGCTGTCATGGGCGCGGTCTCGGCCGTGATCGTCGGGCCCTGCGTGGCACCGCCGCTGGCCGGCGCCCTGCTGTATATCAGCCAGACTGGCAACGCTCTGCTTGGCGGCAGCGCGCTGTTTGCCATGGGGCTCGGCTTCGGCGTACCGCTGCTCGTCATTGGCGCTTCAGCCGGGCGCCTGTTACCGGCGGCCGGTGGCTGGATGGAGACCATCAAGCAGGTATTCGGCGTCATCATGCTCGGTGTCGCCATCTGGTTTCTGGAACGCATTCTGCCGGCCGCCGTCAGTCTGATGCTGTGGGCCCTGCTGCTGATTGTCAGTGCCGTTTGCATGGGAGCGCTGGATCGGCTGGATTTGCAGGCCCGCTGGCGCCGGTTGTGGAAAGGGCTGGGACTGGCGCTGCTGGTTTACGGCATTGTATTGATAATCGGTGCCGTCAGCGGTGGTCAGGATCCGCTGCGGCCGCTGGAGGGCAGCCGCCTGTTGTCTGGCGGCACACAGACTGCGGAATCGCAGCAGGTACTGTCGTTTACGCCGGTGAAGACGGTCGCTGATGTGCGCGAGGCGCTGTTGCAGGCCAGCCTGGAAGGCCGGCCGGTGATGCTGGATTTCTATGCCGACTGGTGTGTCGTGTGCCAGGAACTGGAGCGTTACACGTTCCGTGATCCGGCCGTTCACAGGGCGCTGCAGGAGTTCGTGCTGCTCAAGGCAGACGTTACCGCCAATGACTCCGATGATCGGGCGCTGCTGGAAAAATACGAGTTGTTCGGACCGCCGGCCATGCTGTTTTTTGATCCCGACACCCGTGAACTGCGACGCTTCCGGCTGGTCGGCTTTATCGAAGCCCGGGATTTTGTCGGACACGTCGAGTCTGTACGGGATGCCAGCTCATGAGGATCGTGTTGCTGTTTCTGGCTGCGCTGGTGGTCGTCGCCGCCGGTTTCGCCGGCTATTATGTTCAGACCGCGCTGAATGATCCGGCGTCGCAGATGCCGGCGACAAAGTCGCCGCCAGACCACAACTCCATAGTTGGTAGGCCGCGGCCGGTTTTCGAACTACCCGATACGACAGGTGAGTTACGTTCGGTCAGCGAATGGGATGGCCGGATTCTGGTGCTGAATTTCTGGGCTACCTGGTGTACGCCGTGCAAGGAGGAAATCCCGGAGTTTGTCGAACTGCAGGAAAAGTACCGCGACGCCGGCGTGACGTTCATGGGTGTGGCGCTGGACCAGCGGGAGCCGGTCCGGGCCTTTGTGGAACGCTATGCTGTGAATTATCCGGTGCTGATCGGAGAACAGGCTGCCATTGCCGCCGCCAAGGATTACGGCAACCATATCGGCGCCCTGCCCTATACGGTTTTTATCGACCGCGATGGCCGCGTCGCTCATGTCCACCGGGGGCGCCTGCCATTGGAAGAAGCCGAGGCGCTGCTGCGCGGTCTGCTGCCTGAGACCGCGGCGGAAGCCGGTTAAATCTACAAATTAATCGTAAACAGCGTCGAACCTGCCTTTAATATCTGCTAACATGCCTGCAACAGTCAAAATCTGACGGATATCGCATCGATCCGTTCGGAATCTGTCGGAAAGGCCCGTAGCCGGGACGGGCACATCACTGCATGGGGAATAAGGGAAGATATGGCACGTATCCTGGTCCTGCATGGACCCAATCTCAATCTGCTCGGCAGCCGCGAGCCCGAGATTTACGGACATGATACGCTGGATGATATCAACCGCCGCCTGCGCCAGGAGGCCGTGGATGCCGGTCACAGCCTCGACTGCTTCCAGAGCAATGCCGAACATGAATTGATCGACCATGTCCAGGCGGCGCGCAAGGAAGGTGTCGGTATCATTCTACTCAACCCCGGTGCACTGACTCACACCAGTATTGCCCTGCGCGATGCACTGCTGGCAGTGGCTATCCCGTTTATCGAGGTGCATTTGTCGAATGTGTTTGCGCGCGAGGATTTCCGCCGGCACTCGTTTCTATCCGATATCGCAGTCGGCGTCGTCAGCGGCTTGGGCGCCTACGGCTATGAACTGGCGCTGATGGCCGCGACCCGGCGGCTGGATGCGGCGTCACAACAACAACAGAACTGATCCGGACGGGGCTATGGATATACGCAAGGTCAAGAAGCTGATCGAGTTACTGGAAGAATCGGGGATCGCCGAGATTGAGATCCATGAGGGCGAGGAAAGTGTCCGCATCAGCCGTGCCGGCAAGCAGCAACCCGTGCAGATGTTTTATCATGACCAGGGGGAAGGATCGGCACCAACGCCTGCAGGAGTTGTCCCTGCCACTGGTATGGCAAGCGGCGAATCGTCGGTGCCGGTAGAGGAAGGCCATATCGTCAGCTCCCCCATGGTCGGAACCTTCTACGGCAGTCCGTCACCCGGCAGCCCGCCATTTGTTGATGTCGGTCAGCCGGTCGCTGTCGGTGACGTTTTATGTATCATCGAGGCCATGAAGATCATGAACCAGATAGAGTGCGAGATTAATGGCACCGTATCCAAGATCATGGCCGAAAATGGTGAGCCGGTGGAATTCGGCCAGCCATTGTTCATCATCAAACCGGCGCAGTCTTCCTGATCGCGGCAGTTTCGCCGTTGCGTCCTCGGTGGATTCAACCCGTATCTGACTATGTTCGATAAAGTTGTTATCGCCAACCGCGGGGAAATTGCCCTGCGTATTCTGCGCGGCTGCCGCGAACTCGGTATCCGCACGGTTGCCGTCTATTCTCAGGCCGATCGCGATCAGAAACACGTGCTGCTGGCCGATGAATCAGTCTGTATCGGTCCGGCCGCATCCAATGAAAGTTATCTCAATGTGCCGGCAGTGATCAGCGCGGCCGAAGTGACCGATGCGGTCGCCATCCATCCGGGCTACGGTTTTCTGTCCGAGAATGCGGATTTTGCCGAACGGGTCGAACAAAGCGGCTTTATCTTCATAGGCCCGCACCCCGAAACCATTCGCCTGATGGGTGACAAGGTGTCGGCGATCAATGCCATGAAAAAGGCCGGCGTGCCCTGCGTCCCGGGTTCTGACGGATCCCTGTCGGACGATCCGGACGAGACCATCAAGATTGCCCGCAGGATCGGTTATCCAGTCATCATCAAGGCTGCCGGGGGCGGTGGCGGCCGCGGCATGCGCGTAATTCACAGCGAGGCGAGCCTGCTCAACGCCGTGTCGCTGACGAAAAACGAGGCGGAACAGGCGTTCGGTAATGCCGCTGTCTACATGGAGAAGTTTCTTCAGCATCCACGCCATATCGAGATTCAGGTGCTGGCGGATACGCATGGCAACATCATTCATCTGGGCGAGCGTGACTGTTCCATGCAACGGCGGCACCAGAAGGTCATTGAGGAATGTCCGGCGCCGGGTCTGACCGACAAGGAACGCAAGAAAATCGGCGAATGCTGTATCGATGCCTGTAAACGGATCAATTACCGCGGCGCCGGCACGTTCGAGTTTCTGTATGAAGACGGTGAGTTCTTTTTTATAGAGATGAACACCCGGATTCAGGTCGAGCACCCGGTAACGGAAATGGTGACCGGCGTTGATATCGTCAAAGAGCAGCTCCGCATCGCCGCCGGTGAGAAGCTGACCTACAAGCAGGGCGATATCATCATGCGTGGTCATGCCATCGAATGCCGGCTCAATGCCGAAGACCCGGACAGCTTCATGCCATCCCCCGGCAAGATTCATCACTATCATCCGGCCGGTGGCCCGGGCATCCGTATCGACACGCATATCTATCAGGGTTATACCGTGCCGCCATACTACGATTCCATGATCGGCAAGCTTATCGCCTGCGCCGAGACCCGTGAACTCGCGCTGGCACGGCTGCGCCAGGCACTGGCGGAAATCGTGATCGACGGCATCAAAACCAATATCCCGCTTCATCAGCGGCTGGTCGAGGACACAGCCTTCATCCAGGGCGGTACAGATATTCATTACCTGGAACGCAAGTTCGGTCTGCGTTAACCGGCGATGGTAAAGGGGCTGGCCTGGCAGCAACTGACTGCGGACTGCGCGATCGAATTCGCCGACGAGCTGGCCGATCTGCTGGATCTGGCCACCCCGGCGTCAGTCAGTTTTCCTGCCGTATCTGACGGACGTTGTCATATCCAGGCGCTGTTTCCGGGCGAACAGTCACTGGATCATCTTATCCAGGTACTGGCCGCAGTCGGTGACTGCCGGTTACAGGTTGAAGCGGTTGAGGAAAAAAACTGGCAGGTGGTCAGCCAGGCTGCGTGGTCGCCCCAGGATCTGGGTAACGGGGTGTGGGTGGGCCCGGGCTGGTGTGACCCGCCGACCTCGGTGCAAGTCTATCTGCGTATCGATCCCGGTCAGGCTTTCGGCACCGGCCGGCATCCGAGCACCCGCCTGTGCCTGCGCTGGCTGGTCGAACATGCCGCGGAACTCCCGCCGACCGTGATTGACTATGGTTGTGGCAGCGGCGTGCTTGCGATTGCGGCGGCACGACTGGGCGCCAGTCAGGTGATCGCCACTGACATTGATCCGCTCGCCCTGGCTGCCACCGCTGATAATGCCTACGATAACGGCGTACCGGACCGCATCGTGGTGGTGCCACCGGCTGAATTGATCCGTCAGCCGGCCGAGCTGGTGTTCGCCAACATATTGCTCAGGCCGTTGCTGGTACTGGCACCGCGGTTCCGGGAGCTTGTTGTTCCGGACGGGCGTATCGTATTGTCCGGCATTCTGTTCGAACAGGTTGAGCATATCCGTGAAAAGTACCAAGAAGCGTTTGATTTTGCGTCACCGGTGGTGGAAGACGGCTGGGCGCTACTGGTTGGTCGGCGGCGGGCGGTTGGTGACTGAGTGACATTCATGCTGACACGCTGCCCCGCCTGTGACACACAGTTCCGGATACGCGCCCGGCATCTCATTGCTGCACGCGGCCGTGTTCGTTGCGGAGCCTGCGGTGAGGCTTTTGATGCCATCGAGCATCTGTTCGATGAAGATACACTGATATCAGTGTCGACGACTCCGGATACCGCTCCGAAAAAACCGGCCAGCGCCAGTGCACCGTTAAGTGGCTTTGACAGATCGCTGGATGAGCTGGAAATGCCGCAGGGTCTGCGTGGCCGTGAAATTACCCAGGAAAATGAACCACAAGACATGCCGTTTTCAGATCCGTTTGCGGATCCATTTGCGATCGATGACAGCCTGCCGGTTGATGATGAGACGGAAGAAGAGCCACACCAGCGCCGGACCTGGCTGTGGGCGGTTGCGATCGGATTATTGTTGTTGCTGGCTGCTACCCAGGTCGTCTGGTTTCAGCGGGACTGGGTTGCTAACCAGTTTCCAGCGACGCGCCCGCTGCTGGAAGGCCTGTGTGATCGACTGGACTGCGAAGTGTATCGGCGCGCGACACCGGCTGCCTATGAACTGCTGAGTCGTGATGTGCGTGCCCATCCTGTATACAAGGATGTGTTGCTCGTGAATGCAACATTCATCAATCGTGCCAATGAACGCCAGCCTTATCCGGATATTGAGCTGGCCCTTTATGATACATCCGGTCAGATGCAGGGTTATCGTAAGTTTGTGGCTGCTGACTATCTGGATCGAAGTCTACCGGCGGTTGCCGGCGTTGCGCCTGGAACACCCTTGCATGTTGTGCTGGAAGTCAGCGGTCCGACTGATGGTGCGGTGAGTTTTGAGTTCGGTCTTCTCTAGCTTTGGTAAATAACATCCGGGATTCACTGATCTATTGCGCAGCCGAACCCGGCGGCGGTCATGCTGCTCTTAATCAGTTTGCAAACACCCTTTCATCGCGGCCTGATCCTCGGTATGATTTCGAACCTTTCTCGATACCACTCCAGGGCTCGCACGCATAGCTTAGTTATGGTGTTAGAGGCCGGGATCGATACCGGCTGGAGTGGATAAAGAAAATCTATGCATGTATCCGGGCTCCGCGGTGCGTTTTGAGTCGTCCGCCTGTTGTGACTGACTATATTTATGAATAATCGAATTTAGAGCGATCACCGCATCGTGCACAACAACGGTGTTGGAATGCGAATTGGCTCCCTGAGCTTGAATAATAATCTGCTGCTGGCGCCCATGGCGGGTGTTACGGATCGCCCGTTTCGGCAGCTATGCCGTGAACTCGGCGCCGGCTTGGCCGTGTCGGAAATGATGAGCGCCGATCCGCGACTGCGCGATACACGCAAAAGCCAGTTGCGTCGTGATCATGCCGGCGAGGTGGGGCCGCGCGTGGTGCAGATAGCGGGCGCGGATCCGGTGATGCTTGCCGAGGCTGCCCGTTTCAACGTCGACCAGGGCGCGGAAATCATCGATATCAACATGGGCTGTCCCGCCAAGAAAGTCTGTAATGTGATGGCCGGTTCTGCGCTGCTGCGCGACGAATCCCTGGTTGGATCCATACTCGAGGCGGTGGTGCGGGCGGTGGCAGTGCCGGTTACGCTCAAGATCCGTACCGGCTGGGATCCTGCGCACAAGAATGCCATGACGATCGCGCGTCTGGCCGAGGCCAGTGGTATTCAGGCGCTGACTGTACATGGGCGTACCCGTGCCTGCGGCTACCGCGGTCAGGTTGAGCACGACACTGTACGTGCTATCAAGGCCGCCATCGGCATTCCGGTGATTGCCAACGGTGATATCCATTCGGTTGAGGAGGCCGCCCGTGTGCTTGACCACACTTCGGCCGATGCTTTGATGATTGGACGCGGCGCTCAGGGCAATCCGTGGATTTTCCGCGAAATCAGCCATTATCTACGTACCGGCGAGACGCTGTCGCGTCCCGATACCGCGGAAGTCGGTCTTGTATTACGCACTCACCTGGAAAATCTTTATGCCTTCTATGGCGAGTACACTGGTGTCCGGGTGGCTCGCAAGCATATCGCCTGGTACTGCAAGGACCGTCCCGGTGCGTCGGCACTGCGGGCCTGTGTCAATCAGGCTGAACAGGCGGGCGCCCAACTGGGGGTGGTGACTGAATATTTTGCTACAGAAGTTTCACCAAGGAAGGCCGCATGAGTCAGGGACTGCATCACAAGAAGTTGGTAAACATCGATCAGGCTGATGACGGTACGGAGGGCCTGAGCGAGTCTGTACGCAAGGCTCTCGATGCCTACTTCTCCGATCTGGATGGTCACAACACCACTCAGTTGTATGATCTGGTGATCTCCCAGGTGGAAAGGCCCCTGTTCGAAGTTGTGATGCAGAACACCCGCGGTAACCTTAACAAGGCCGCGGCACTGCTGGGGATGAACCGCGGTACACTCCGCAGCCGCTTGAAAAAATACGGACTTGATTGATCCAGCCGGTGTCGCCCGGGCGCGATGTCATTATGCAGCATCGCGATGCGACGGGTCCGTTGCATCTGTCAGGGAGATCATGCCGTGAGCACCGTCCGCCGCGCGCTGGTCAGCGTTTCCGATAAGACCGGCATTGTGGGATTCTGCCGCCGGCTCGCCGGTCATGGCATTGAACTGCTGTCTACCGGTGGAACTGCCGCATTACTGCGCGAATCCGGCCTCGAAGTGATCGAGGTTTCCGAATATACCGGCTTTCCGGAAATCATGGCCGGCCGAGTCAAGACCCTGCATCCGAAAATCCATGGTGGCCTGCTTGGCCGGCGCGGACAGGATGACGCGGTAATGGAAGAGCATGGAATTCTTCCGATCGATCTGGTTGTGATTAATCTTTATCCGTTTCAGGAAACGATTGCGAAGCCCGGCTGCAGTCTGGCCACGGCGATCGAAAATATCGATATTGGCGGCCCCGCCATGTTGCGTGCGGCGGCGAAGAATCATGCCCACGTCGGCGTGGTCGTCGACAGCAAGGATTATCCGCGCATTCTTGATGAACTCGAACATAACGGCGGCGGACTGGGCGACGCCACGCGCTATCACCTGGCCCGCAAGGTATTCGCCCATACGGCACAGTACGACGCCGCTGTCAGCAACTATCTGGGTGCGATCAGCTTTGACGGTGATCAGCGCGAACCCTTCCCGCTGACCTACAGCGTGCAGTTTCACAAACTGCAGGATATGCGCTATGGAGAGAATCCGCATCAGCAGGCGGCATTTTATGCCGAGCCCGGTGCGGGGGCCGGGACGATCGCAGCCGCCCGGCAGCTACAGGGCAAGGCTCTGTCCTACAATAATATCGCGGATACGGATGCCGCTTTACAGTGTGTGCAGACGTTTACGGAACCTGCCTGTGTCATCGTCAAACATGCCAATCCCTGCGGCGTGGGAGCCGCTAGTGACATCACTATCGCCTATGAGAGAGCCTACCTTACTGATCCAACTTCGGCCTTCGGCGGCATCATCGCGTTTAACCGGCCTCTGGACCAGCCTACCGCCGGGGCCATTATCGATCAGCAATTTGTCGAGGTGATTGTCGCACCGGCCATCGAGGATGCTGCGCTGAAAGTGTTGGCGGACAAGCCGTCGGTACGGGTTCTGGTCGTCGGCAAGCCGCAGAATTCATTGATCCAGCTGGATTACAAACGTGTCGCCGCCGGCCTGCTGGTACAGGACAGTGATACCGGCATGGTCACAGTTGCCGACCTGAAGGCTGTCACCGACCGTGTGCCGACTGATAATGAGATCCGCGATCTGTTTTTTGCCTGGCGCGTGGTGAAATATGTGAAATCCAATGCGATCGTCTATGCGCGCGATAATCGCACCATCGGCATCGGTGCCGGCCAGATGAGCCGCCTGTACAGTGCCAAGCTGGCTGGCATAAAGGCACAGGATGAAAAGCTGGAAGTGCAGGGTTCAGTCATGGCCTCTGACGCCTTTTTCCCCTTTCGCGACGGTATCGATGCCGCCGCCGCCGCCGGAATTACCGCTGTCATTCAACCGGGTGGTTCCATGCGCGATGACGAAGTGATCCAGGCGGCGAATGAACACAACATAGCCATGGTCTTCACGGG
>CAZFUS010000017.1:11202-40665 GCA_964522485.1 uncultured Enterobacteriaceae bacterium
GGCGGACGTGAACACGCCCTGGCCTGGAAGGTGCTGCAGTCACAGCAGGTTGAACAGGTTTTTGTCGCGCCTGGCAATGCCGGTACCTTCCTCGAACCAGGGGTCGAGAATGTTGCTATCGCGTCCGCCGATACCGATGCTTTGCTTGAATTTGCCCTTACCCACGCTGTCGATCTGACTATTGTCGGTCCCGAAGCGCCGTTGGTGGCTGGCATTGCGGATGCCTTTGCGCGTGCCGGCCTGGCCTGTTTCGGGCCGACTCGGGCGGCCGCTCAGCTTGAGGGATCGAAAGCGTTCGCCAAGGACTTTCTCAAACGTTTCAACATTCCGACGGCGGCTTACCAGAGCTTTACCGATCCGGAATCGGCGCTGGACTATCTGCGCGGGCATGCCATGCCGGTGGTTATCAAGGCGGACGGACTGGCCGCAGGCAAGGGCGTGGTTATCGCCCAGGATGAAAACCAGGCCGAGGCGACAGTGCGCGCCATGCTGACCGGTAATCAATACGGTGACGCCGGACGGCGGGTCGTCATCGAGGAATTTTTGCAGGGCGAGGAAGCAAGCTTTATCGTCATCGCCAACGGTGAGCAGTTCGTGCCACTGGCGAGTTCCCAGGATCACAAAACGCGTGATGATGGCGATCAGGGGCCGAATACCGGCGGCATGGGCGCCTATTCACCGGCACCGGTCGTTACCGACGCGATTCATGCGCGTATTCTGGAGGAAGTCATCCGGCCTACCCTGAAGGCGCTTCACGACAAGAACATCCCCTACTGCGGTTTTCTCTATGCCGGTCTGATGATTCAGCCGGATGGTACGCCCAAGGTGCTGGAGTTCAACTGCCGCTTCGGCGATCCGGAAACCCAGCCGATATTGATGCGGCTGCGTTCGGACTTGGCAGCCTTGTGCCTGGGAGCCTGTCAGGGTCAGTTGTTACAGCGACAGCCGGACTGGGATCCGCGCCCGGCGCTCGGCGTTGTACTGGCAGCGGCAGGTTACCCGGGCGAAGTTCGCAAGGGGGATGTCATACAGGGGCTGGATACTGATCCGGGTAGCGATGTTAAAGTCTTTCATGCTGGCACCGAAATGAAGAGCGGCCGCGTCATTACCGCCGGCGGCCGGGTTCTGTGTGTGACGGCGCTGGGTAATGACATCCTTGAAGCACAGCAGACGGTTTACAAGGCAATCGAGGCCATCCACTGGGATGGCATGTTTTACCGTGGCGATATCGGTTTCCGGGCGATCGGTCGCCAACCGGCCTGACCTGCACCGCTTTCCTGCCTGGCATGACTTTCCTGAAGCCGCAAGCTGAACCATGAACCAGGCGACAGTAGAGCCACTGGCTTCACTGCGGCAACTCGTGGCCGCGCTGCAGCAACCGTCCTGCTTCGATCATGACGTCAGCCGATTCGAAACCATTGAGACGCATATCTCCATCGTGCTGCTTACCGGCGATTTTGCCTACAAGTTCAAGAAGCCGGTTGATCTCGGCTTCGTCGATTTCACTTCGCTGGACAAGCGCCGTTATTTCTGTGAGGAAGAGCTGCGTCTCAATCGCCGGCTGGCGCCGGAGATTTATCTTGACGTCGTCAGTATTGGTGGCAAGGCCTATGCGCCAGTGCCAGGCTCAAAGCCGATCATTGAATACTGTGTGAAGATGCGGCAGTTTCCGCATAGCGCGGAACTTGAGAATGCCCTCGAGAATGACGAAGTTAATCTGAACGCTTTCAGAAAGCTGGCGCAGACTGTGGCCGAGTTTCATGACCGGGCTGATACAGCCGCTGACGACAGCGGCTATGGTGCGTTTTCCGAGGTACAAAGTCAGTGTACGCGTAATTTTCAGACCATGGCTGAAAGTCTGCCTGATCTGGACCTGTCGGCTGATATGCCGATATTGCAGGAGTGGACGGATAATGAACTGAGTCGTCATCGCGATCTAATTGAGCAGCGCCGTCTTCATGGCCGTGTACGCGAATGTCATGGCGATATGCATGTGACCAATATGATCTGGCTGGATGGGCTGATCCGGATCTTCGATTGTATAGAATTCAATCCGGAGCTGCGCTGGATCGATGTCATGAACGAGGTTGCCTTTCTGCTGATGGACCTCGACATGCGCGATCATGAAGCGTATGCGCGGGTGTTTCTCAATGCCTATCTGGAAACCGGCGGTGACTATGAAGGCCTGCGTCTGCTACTGTTGTTTCAGGTTTATCGTTCCCTGGTACGCGCGAAAATCGCTTTCCTGCAGGCACGCGACGGAAACGGTAACAGCACACTTCGTGAGCGCGTTCGCGGTTACGTGCGTCTGGCGCGGCAATACATCGAGCAACCTGCCTCTCCGGCCTTAATTATCACGCATGGCCTGTCAGGTTCCGGCAAGACGACATTGACGGACGGGCTGATTCCGCTGACCGGTGCCATCCGGGTACGTTCGGACGTCGAGCGCAAGCGGCTGGCTGGTCTGACAGCGGCGGCTCGCAGCAATAGCGGCGTCGGCCAGGCCCTGTATGGCAGCGCGCATACTGAACGCACTTATGCCACTCTCGCTGATTGTGCACGTTCGATCATCGCGTCGGGTCGGTCAGCAATCATTGATGCCACATTTTTGAAACGTGCACAGCGCCTTCCATTCCGGGATCTGGCCGGAGAACTCGGCGTACCGTTCAGGATACTGGATTGCCAGGCATCTGAAGATGTGCTGCGGGAACGCGTAAAAGCACGCAGCCGGGAGGGACAGGATGCGTCAGAAGCGGATCTGGCCGTTCTGGAACGTCAACTGAGTACGATTGAAGCTTTGACCGGGCAGGAGCGGGAATTTGCCGTCATCCTCGAAACCACGAAATCCTGTGATCCACGGGAACTCATGGCCGCGCTTGGTCTGTAGCGTCACCTGTACCGGCGGCGATCATTAAAAGTGGCTTTCCGTCAGCTTTACGGTTGCCAGTTGAGAAAATTCTCCAGCAGCTGTAAGCCGTCTTTCTGGCTTTTCTCCGGATGAAACTGGGTCGCAAACAGACTATCACGCGCGACCGCAGCAGCGAATCCGGTAATATAGTCACAAGTGCCGGCAATGTCTGTTTCGTCATCGGGCATGACGTAATAGCTGTGCACGAAATAGAAGCGCGAGTTGTCATCAATGCCGTGCCAGAGCGGATGCGGCTTGCGCTGTTTGACCTGATTCCACCCCATGTGCGGAATTTTGGTGTGGCTGCCGGGCGGCGGCACCGGAAAACGGCGCGTATGACCGGCGATAATGCCCAGCCCCTGCTGGCCGCCGTCTTCCTCGCTGTCGGTCACCAGTGTCTGGAGACCGAGACAGATACCCAGAAAGGGCTTGCTGCCAATATACTCACGGACGATGTCATCCAGGCCGGACGCGCGCAGACTGGTCATGCACTGGCCGATCGCGCCCTGGCCCGGAAATACCAGACGCTCCGCAGCGCGCAGTGTCTTGAAATCGTCAGTAACCGTTATGTGCCGGCTTTTACCGGCAATATGTTCCAGTGCCTTGGCGACCGAGCGCAGATTGCTGGTACCGTAATCGAGGACCGCGATTGTCGACATTATTAAAAGAAGTCGCTTTGAACTGTCATTCAGGAGTTTGGATCAACAATCCGGTTACGCCTTGGTACAAGCGGGACCTCCGGCCCCTGCACCCCGGGTCCCTTTCTTTTGCGCGGCCAAAAGAAAGGGACGAAAGAAAAGGCCGCCCGGGTGACGCGCTTTATCCTGCGCTCCGCAGCTTTGGCTTGGCGATCCGCCCACAGCACTTCCCTGTGCGGAGGGCGGATGTGCGGCCTCCGTGCCGCACCCCTTCGGGCGCCCGGCCCAAGCCTTGCAGTGCTCGGGCGCGTCAAACGGGGTTCCCTACCGAATATCCGGCAACAGCGTTGTTTCGGGATTGCGTTGCTAAGGTCCTGTTGTGGCAATGGTTATAGCGAGCCTTTGGTTGAAGGTGTCACACCTTCCATGCGCGGATCCGGTTCGACCGCGTTGCGCAGTGCCCGGCCGAAAGCCTTGAACACGGTTTCAGCGATATGATGGGCATTGCGACCGCACAGGTTGTCGATGTGCAGCGTCAGCAGGCCATGATTCACCAGACCCTGGAAAAATTCGCGAATCAGATCGACATCAAAATCACCGATGCGCGCGCGCGGATAATTGACCCGGTATTCGAGACCGGGCCGGCCGGAGCAGTCGACCACGACCCGTGACAGGGCTTCATCCAGCGGCACATAGGCATGGCCGTAGCGGCGGATGCCCTTTTTATCACCCAGCGCCTGCGTCAGGGCCTGGCCCAGACTGATGCCAACGTCTTCGACCGTGTGGTGTGCATCGATTTCCAGATCGCCCCGGGCCTGGATATTCATGTCGATCAGGCCGTGGCGTGCGATTTGATCCAGCATGTGCTCCAGAAACGGGACCCCGATACTCAGTTGTGACTGGCCGGTGCCGTCCAGATCCAGACTGATCCGGATCCGGGTCTCTTTGGTATTGCGTTCTACAGTACTCTGACGGTTTGTCATAATGGGTCCGTAACTGGTAAATGCCTTCGCTGGCTGTTGCTTCCGCCCGCGACTGTAATCATACCGACTGGCAGGGTATCAGCTGCCATAGGATAACCGTTTGATTGCGAGCATAAAACAATAACCTGAAAGCTCATGACGCAGGAAACCATCGACAGCGAGGCGGTTCGCGCCTATTTACTCGGTCTGCAGGAGCATATTTGTACGGCTCTGGGCGAGATCGATCCGGGGCTGGTATCACGCCATGACTCCTGGGAGCGATCCGAGGGGGGTGGCGGTAGCAGTCGCGTGTTTGCCGACGGCGACGTATTTGAAAAAGGCGGCGTCAACTTCTCGCGTGTCATGGGCGTGAATCTGCCGGCGTCGGCCAGCGCCCATCGCCCGGAACTTGCCGGCCGGGGTTTCGAGGCGATGGGGGTCTCGCTGGTCATGCATCCGCGCAACCCGTTTGTGCCGAGTTCCCATATGAATGTGCGTTTTTTCATTGCGACACGTCCGGGCGCTGATCCGGTCTGGTGGTTCGGTGGCGGCTTCGATCTCACGCCATACTATGGTTTCGATGAAGACGTAAAACACTGGCATCGGTTAGCGCATGATGCCTGCGCCCCATTTGGGGCCGAAGTCTATCCGCGTTACAAGCAATGGTGCGATGAATATTTCTTCATCAAGCACCGTAATGAACCGCGCGGTATCGGCGGGCTGTTTTTCGACGATCTGAACGAGTGGGGCTTCGCAAGCTGTTTTGGCTTTCTGCAGAGTGTGGGAGACAGCTATCTGCCGGCCTATCTGCCGATCGTCGAACGGCGTAAGGATACGCCCTACAGTGATGCCCAGCGCCGTTTTCAGCTTTACCGCCGTGGCCGTTATGTCGAATTCAACCTGGTTTACGATCGCGGTACGCTGTTCGGACTGCAGTCGGGTGGCCGCACCGAATCGATCCTCATGTCGCTGCCGCCGCTGGTGCGCTGGGACTACGACTGGCAGCCGGAACCCGGTACCCCGGAAGCCGAGCTGTACGAAAAATTTCTGGTTCCACGGGACTGGCTGAATGAACGTGAAGGGTGAAAAGTGAAATGTGAAAGGTGTGTGTAACTACGACCATCCACTATTCACCTTTCACGTCTTCGGCGGCACCTGCAGCCAGAAGGTGACGGGGCCGTCATTGACCAGGCTGACCTGCATGTCGGCACCAAAACGACCGGCTTCGATTTGCAGCCCGCTGTGTCCGGCCTGTTCGACCATGTAGCTGAACAGCCGTGATCCGATGTCGGGAGGGGCTGCGCTGGAAAAGCCCGGGCGCGTGCCTTTACGTGTATCGGCAGGCAGGGTGAACTGGGGCACCAGCAGCAGATCGCCGCGGATTTGCTGCAGGCTGAGATTCATTCTGCCGCTTGCATCGGCAAACACACGGTATTTCAGCAGGCGATTCAGCAGCCGATTGGCTTCGATTTCGGTATCGCCTTTTTCAACGCCGATGAATACCAGCAAACCGCGTCCGATAGCGCCGCTGATTTCGCCGGCCATCTCGACACGTGCTTTGTTGACCCGCTGCAGCAGGCCGATCATGGGGGGCGTGTTAGAGAAATGCCTCGCCGGCGACGGCAGTGAAGACACAGACAACGGCGACGAACATCATCCAGGGCATGTCATGCCGCTCCAGCCAGCCGGTGAAATGCAGAATAAGAATGCCGAATGAACCCCCATATAGCAGATAAAAAAGCCAGTCTGGCATGACCGTCCCCTTAAGTTTTCCAGGTACTGTAAATGATTTGTTATGTGGTTTTTATATTCCAATCGGCCAGATGCTGCTACCGAACGGCGTTCAAGGCTTTGTTCATCATAGTGAGTTGCATTTTGGGTTTCAAATACACAGTTGCCGGCATTCAGATTTTATTGACTCCCGAAGCGTCGGCTATGAGCAACACATCGGCCGGTCTGGCCGCGAACAGTCCGTTACAGACAGTGCCCGTAATCTGATTGAGCAGTCGTTCTGTAGCTACCGCATCCAGTATCTCTAAGTTGTGAATATCTATAATAATATTGCCATTATCCGTGACGAAATCGGTACGTAGCTGCGGTTGTCCTCCCAGTTTGGCAAGCTGGCGTCCGACATAGCTCTGGGCCATGGGAATGACTTCGACCGGTATCGGAAACCGGCCCAGGGTATCGCACAATTTTGATGCATCGATGATGCAGACAAAGTGCTGGCTGGCGGCGGCCACGATTTTTTCGCGTGTGAGTGCACCGCCGCCGCCCTTGGTGAGTTGCCGGTGGCGGGTGGCTTCGTCGGCGCCGTCGATATAAACCGGCACCTCGCCGACACTGTTCAGCTGCAATACGGGTATATTGTGTTCACGCAGGCGCTGTTCGGTTGCCACAGAGCTGGCGACCGCACCGTCAATTTTGTGTTTTATGCCGGCCAATGCATCGATGAAATAGTTGATTGTGCTGCCGGTTCCCACTCCAACCACACCATCCTCGATGTAGTCGAGCGCGGCCTCGGCGGCTGCGCGTTTCTGAGCATCCTGGGACATAGCTGTACTCCGGCGCGGGAATGCGGACGTTGCTGATTAAAATGTTATCTTATGCCGATGTTCGATGAATACAAAACCCTGATCGATGAGGCCCGCGGCCGGGTTTATGACGTTGCGCGCGAGACACCGCTGGATTACGCGCCGGCTCTTTCCAAGCGCCTCGCCAACCATATCTGGTTGAAGCGCGAGGATCAGCAGCCGGTTTTCTCGTACAAACTGCGCGGTGCCTACAATCTTATCGCATCACTCTCGATCGCCGAACGCGAACGCGGTGTCATCGCCGCCTCGGCCGGTAACCATGCCCAGGGCGTGGCGCTGGCCTCACAGCGGCTGGCTATCGATGCGGTCATCGTCATGCCGAAAACCACACCTGAAATCAAGGTGGAAGCGGTACGCCGGCTGGGTGGAAACGCGCTACTGCATGGCAATACGTATGACGAGGCATTTGAGCATGCCATTGAGCTGGCTGCAAAAGAAGGCCGCACCTACATTCCGCCGTACGACCATCCGCTCGTTATTGCCGGGCAGGCGACGGTCGGCGTCGAAATCCTGGCCCAGCATCATACCCGCCCGGATATCATATTCGTGCCGGTCGGTGGCGGCGGTCTGATTGCCGGTATTGCCGTTTATATCCGAATGATGCGCCCGGAGGTGAAGATTATAGGTGTTGAGCCGGATGAGGCGCCGAGCATGCACGCCGCGCTGACAGCTAACGAACGGGTGCGGCTGGAGCGTATCGGCATCTTCGCCGACGGCGCTGCCGTGCGTCAGACGGGCGAAGAGCCGTTTCGTATCGCCCGCGAGCTCGTGGATGAGGTTCTGCTGGTCGATACCGATGAGATCTGCGCGGCGGTCAAGGATATCTTTGAGGACACCCGTTCCATCGCCGAACCCGCGGGTGCCCTGGCGTTGGCAGGGCTGAAGCAGTATATCGAGCGCGAGCAGCTGCAAAACCAGGAACTGGTGGCGGTTTTCAGTGGTGCCAATGTCAATTTCGATCGCCTGCGGCATATCGCCGAGCTGGCCGAGCTGGGTGAACACCGCGAGGCGCTGATCGCCGCGACTATTCCCGAACGCCCCGGCAGTTTTCTGCAGTTCTGTCAGGCTATCGGTGCACGCCAGATCACCGAGTTCAACTATCGTTACGCCGATCATCAGCAGGCGCATGTATTCGCCGGCATCCAGTTGCGTCACGGGGTGGCGGAAAAGGACAAGTTGATCGCCGGACTCAGTGACAGGGGTTTCACGGTAGTGGACTTGAGCCGCAACGAACTCGCCAAAATGCATGTCCGCCACATGGTCGGTGGCCATGCGCCGCAGGCGGAAAATGAACTGCTGTACCGATTCGAGTTTCCTGAGCGATCCGGCGCCCTGCTGCATTTCCTCTCGCAGATGAACGAGGGCTGGAACATCAGTCTGTTTCACTACCGCAATCACGGCGCCGCCTATGCGCGTGTTCTGGTCGGCATCCAGGTCAAACCGGAGGAGCGCGATCAGTTTCAGCAGTTTGTCGAGAAGCTGAATATCCTCTACTGGGACGAAACCGACAATCTGGCCTACCGTATATTTCTTGCCTGAAAATCAGGTGTACATGGCGGTTGGCTGCGCCTGCCTGGTAGCACGAATGACGGCAGTGAAACGCTGATGGCGGCGGCCATTACCTGCGCCAGATTGCATGTTTGGGCGCCGCCGCTAGATACTGAAAGGTCACGAAATGGGTATGGAACACAGGCCGGGCGCCAAAGGCTAGTGGCAATTTTATTCGGAATCCTCGTAGGGCTCGCTCTGGGCCTGACCGGTGGTGGCGGTTCGATTCTTGCGGTGCCGCTTCTGATATATGGTCTGCAGGTGGCGCCGAAAAGTGCAATCACCCTGTCATTGGCCGTGGTGGCTTTAATCGCATTGTTCGGCGTAGTCAGCGCCTGGCGACACCGTCTGCTTGAGGTGCGCGCCGCCCTGATCTTCGCAGTCGCCGGTATGGCAGCCGCCCCGCTGGGTGTGTTGTTCGGTGACTATTCTGATGATCGCTGGCTCCTGATGGCGTTCGCCGCCTTGATGTTGATCGTCGCCGGGCGCATGTATATCGATGCGCTGCGCCATCCTGAACAGGCGAAAGTCGTACGCGGTGATTTTGAAAGCGACAGTCAACAGGACAGTGGCACGGTATGCCATTATAGCCGCGACGGCCGCCTGCATCTGAATGCCCCGTGCAGTTTTTCGTTAATTGGGATGGGGCTGTTAACGGGAGTATTATCGGGGCTGTTCGGTGTCGGTGGTGGTTTCGTGATCGTGCCGGCGTTGGTGTATGTCACGGAAATGGGTATTCACCGGGCAGTTGCGACCTCACTGCTGGTGATTACGCTGGTGGGGGCAAGCGGCGCGCTGTCCGGAATTTTCAGCGAACGTCACCTGGACTGGTCATTGGCAGGGCTGTTTCTGACCGGGGGCCTGATCGGTATGTGGCTGGGCCGTCGGCTCGCCCAGCGTCTGGTAAGCGCCAGATTGCAACAGCTGTTTGCCGTTGTACTGGTCTTGGTCGGAATTTACATGCTGCTGCAGCAGGGAAATATTATTTCCCCGGGAGCCATACGATGATTTTCAGACAGGTTTTCGATCATACTTCGAGCACTTATACTTACATCATGGCATCGGGTCGTGGTCGTGAAGGCCTGATTATCGATCCGGTCAGGGAACTGGCGTCAACCTACCTGACTATCATCGAACAGCTTGATTTAAAACTCGTGCGCGCCATCGATACCCATACCCATGCCGATCATGTCACCGCGCTGGGTCAACTGCGCGAGGCGACCGGCTGCAGAACCTATATGGGCAAATACAGCCGTGCTGAATGCGTCTCGGTGCTCGTCGATGAAGATGAAGTGATCGATACAGAGGGGATCAAGCTGCGTGCGCTATACACACCGGGTCATACCAACGAGTCTTTCAGCTTTCTGCTGGAAGCCGGCGGTCCGGCCATGGTCTTTACCGGTGATGTGCTGTTGATCCGCGGCAGCGGCCGGACGGATTTCCAGGGCGGCGATCCCTATCGCTCGTATGATTCCATCGTCAACAAACTTTATCGGCTGGATGACGAAACTCTGGTCTACCCGGCACATGATTACAAGGGCTGGACGGTGTCGAGCATCGGGGAGGAAAGGCGCTTTAACCCGCGTCTGGCCGGCAAGAGCGCGAAGCAATACGCTGAGATCATGAATAATCTGAATCTGCCGGATCTGAAAATGATGGATGAGGTGATACCGGCGAATCTCGCTTGTGGCCGGATTCAGAAAGCTTCATAAAGCACAGCAGGGCTTGTTATGTCTGAATATCTAGTGCCACTGCTTCTTGATCATCGGCTTCGGTGACTTCATGGCGTTATTTATAATGCTTCCTGCCCGGGGAAAACGGTACCGGCGCTATCCGGCAAAAGGAAGGCTGCTGATTGCACCAAGATAGACGAGGAGTATCAGGAAGCTTTCAGAACCTATCCGTGCGATACCGTAGCGTTCCCGGCGCAGAAATCCAAGCAGCAGAATGCAGGTCATGAATATCGTCACCATGACCCAAATCAATTGCTGATTGGTCACGGCGTGATAAATGGATCCGTCACGGTAAGTGACATCGGCGGCCGCGATGACAAGAATATTGAAGCAGTTTGTGCCGAGTATGTTACCCACCGCCAAAGTCAGAGCGCCGTAGCGGATCGCGGCGATTGTCGTGACCAGTTCCGGCATGGAGGTAAATACGGCGGTAAACAAGGTACCCACGAGTGTTTCCGACAGGGGCGTTTCGCTGACGATTGTTTCGGCGGCATTCATCAGGATCCAGCCGGCAACGGCGGTAACGAGGGCAAGCACTCCAAAGCGCAGCCACAAGCCAGCCAGCCTTTCACCTCGCACCTTTCCTTTGTCAGGCTTGTCTTCTACGGTCAGGGCCGTACGCTTTGGTTTCCACATGGGCTTGGCGAAGTCGTGGCGCACCATGCGGTAACCGAAGAGATAGGCGATTAGCAGCAGCGGACTGATCGGATGAATGCCCCAGAAAGCCACCTCCGGCGTGATCATCGCCAGCGCGGGAATGGACAACAGGGTGATCAGTAATGCCGCCTGTATAAGATTGCTTGAGGAAGCGGCGGCGTGTTCAAGGTTGGCCTTGCGGTATACGAGATCACCCAGGCTGAGGAACGCGAAATTCACTGCCACGCTGCCCAGGACATTGCTTATCGCGAGCTGGGCATAGCCATCGACTGCGGCGGTGAGGGTGGCTGCGAAATCCGGCAGTGACGTCACACCAGCGAGAAACAGTCCGCCTAGCAGGGCTTCACCCCAACCGGTTCGGTCGGCCAGGCGGTCAGCCAGAATAGACAGGCGTATACCACAAACTGTGATAATCGTCGCCGCAACGATAAAAACAGCGGCGCTTGCGGCGGGCGATTCCAATAAGCCTGAAACCATAAAAAAGCACACCAGCTGCTATCGTGAGCGCAATGCCGAAACGGAGAGGTGCCCGCGCTATCGCATCCGCCGCATCGTCAAGCCGTTACGGGCAAACTGTCCGCTTACACCGTGGAAAGGACGGATATTTTTGAAATTCACCGCGATTTTTATTCCAGTGACAATATATAATCCCATTGCCGCTTCGTCACCGGCATGATCGAAAGGCGGTTGCCCTTTTGCAGCAATTTCATATCAGCAAGCATATGATGTTGTTTCAATTCCTGCAGGGTGATCGTACGTTTCAGTTTGCGCTTGTACTTGACATCAACGAGATACCAGCGCGGCTTGTCAGCATCGCTTTTGGGATCGTAGTGGCTGTCCTCCGGATCGAATGCGGTCGGATCGGGATAACTTGCCGAGGCGACCGTCGCAAGTCCGACGATACCCGGCTCGGGACAGTTGGAATGATAGAAAAATACCTGATCGCCTTTTTTCATATCATCGCGCATGAAATTCCGCGCCTGATAATTTCGAACGCCGTCCCACGGTTCGGTTTTGTCAGGCCGTGATTTCAGATCGTCGATACTGAAAGTCGACGGTTCAGATTTCATCAGCCAGTAATTCATAGTGGTATGTGAATTAGTGAACGAATGGATGATAGCGGACGGAACGTCTGTGGTACAGGACTGGCTGGTATTCTGCGTTACGCAATCGCTACAGGGATGTAGCGTCTGCGAATCCAGGGACGAACGCGGATGGAAAGTATATGGATGTACTTTCCCGATATGAGAGAGGGTATTAACCGCGATGCCGTTGCGGGCCGTCGCCTTGAACCGAGGGTTCAAGTGGGAACAGCTGGCGACGTATCAGGCTTTCCACTCGAAGGTGGACTTGCTCAACAACCTCGCGGTTAGTTCCCCGCGTCGTGAGTATAGGCTCAAGCTTCTATAGCCCAATCACGAACACCGCAGTCAATACCCAAATTTAACCAGTAGTGTTGTATGTTGTCTCGCCATCGGGCGGAGATTTGCTCAGAACGCGCTCGATTTTTTCTCTGAGCCGCCGGATGTCGTTGTCGACCCTTGTAGTATAGTCATCATTCCGGCTTTTGTGATCAATTAAATCATTGGCCATGTTCAGAGCCGCCATGACGGCCATACGTTCCGTACCAATAACGCCGCCTCTGTTGCGCACTTCCTGCATCTTCTGTTCCAGTATCTTGACAGCCAGATGCAACTGTTCGCGTTCGCCTTCTTCGCAGGCGATCAGATATTCCTTGTCCAGTATCCTGATGTTGACCGGTTTGCTCTCACCGCTCATGTGCGTGCTTCCATAGCCCGTAGCCGGGAAATCATGGACTCGATGCGGGTCCGTGCCTGTTCGGTTTTCTCTATCAATACCGCACGTTCCGCCATCAGGCCTTCCTGCTGGTTGCGCAGGGCCGAGTTTTCGGTCTTGAGTTCCTCGACCGTCTTGATGAGTTCGTCGACCCTTGCTTCCAGGTTTGCCAGGTCCATGTGTTCATCTTTATTGTTGCTCATGGCGCGTGTCTACTCGTAGCTGCGTAAGTTAACCTGCCGGGCAGGAGCCGAACGATTGCGACACTGCAATTCCAATATAGAGCCGCTAAAATGAGTGGTCAACAGTCATGCCCCGTGTCGGAACCTATTATAATGCGCTAGCATTGCACATCTGTCGCTTGCGTTACAGGATATATGGGCTCCTGCCGGTAAAATCGTGCAAACTTCACATAACTTCGTAGAACTCGAGGATCAGCTCAAGCATCTCCGAGCTCCGGTCGGGGCTTCCGAATGCCACGGTTTTATCTGCGCACAGCTGTGCATGAACACCGAGCCGGATCGGCGTTCATGGCATGAGTGTCTGGGCGCTGAAGGTGAGGCCCTTGAAGCGACACTGGCGCGGTTGACCGAGACGACGCGCAGCGCCCTGGAGGCACCGGATTTTTCCTTCGACCTTATGCTGCCGACGGATGAAGCGACATTGCCGGTTCGTGCCGAGGCGCTGGCACAGTGGTGCCGTGGCTTTTTGTTCGGGCTCGGCAACAGCGGCCTGACCGAAGCCGGCCTGGGTGGTGAATGCCGCGAGGTGGTTTCTGACATGGACAAGATCAGCCAGGCCCGGGCCGAACTGAGCGAGGGCGAGGAATTCGCCCTGATGGAACTCATTGAATACGTGCGCATCGGTGCTCTCTCCGTTTACCAGGAACTGCGCCCACTGCGGGAGGCCGGACCTGCCAGGCTGAATCTGAACTGACATGAATCCGAAAGAATTTGTACGCCGCCGCAAGCGGCTCATGGACGTGGTCAACGAAGGCGGAATCGCCATCCTGTCGGCCGCGCCGGTACGCATGCGTAATCGGGATGTCGAATTTCCCTACCGGCCGGACAGCGATTTTTACTACCTGACCGGCTTTCCGGAGCCGGATGCAGTGGCAGTGTTGATCCCTGGCCGGCCGCAGGGCGAATACGTACTGTTCTGTCGGGAACGCGATCCGCAACTGGAGCAATGGACCGGTTATCGCGCCGGTCTGGAGGGAGCCTGTAACATCTACGGTGCCGATGATGCTTTTCCGATTGCGGATCTTGATGACATCTTGCCGGGGCTGCTCGAGAATCGCGAGCGGGTCTATTACACCATGGGTGCCGATCCGGCCTTCGATCAGCGTGTGGTGAAATGGCTGAATCTGGTGCGGGACCGCGCGCGCACCGGCGTGACCGCACCGGTGGAATTCGTCACACTGCAGCATCATGTCCACGAGATGCGATTGTACAAGAGCCGTGCCGAGATCAAGCTCATGCGCCAGGCAGCCGCTATTTCGACGGCCGCCCATGAGCGCGCAATGCAAAGCTGCCAGCCCGGCATGACCGAATATCAGCTCGAAGCCGAATTGATGTATGAGTTCATGCACAGGGGCGCACGGGCGCCGGCGTATCCATCGATCGTCGGCAGCGGACCCAATGGCTGCATTCTCCACTACACTGATAACAGCCGCGAGATGGCCGATGGTGATCTGGTATTGATCGATGCCGGGGCTGAATACGACTGCTACGCCAGCGATATCACCCGCACCTTTCCGGTCAATGGTGTCTTCAGCAAGAACCAGCGCGCGGTTTATGAAATCGTGCTTGCTGCGCAGACCGCAGCGATCAAGAAGGTCAAGCCGGGCAATCACTGGAACGATCCACACGAGGCCGCAATACGCGAACTGACGCGCGGACTGGTGGATCTGGGCATACTCAAGGGACGGCCCGGCGAGCTCGTCAAAAAGCAGACTTACAGCCGCTACTACATGCACCGTACCGGCCACTGGCTGGGGATGGACGTTCACGATGTCGGTGACTACAAGGTGGAAGGCGAATGGCGCCTGCTCGAACCGGGCATGGTGATGACGGTCGAACCGGGGCTGTATCTGTCCGCTGGAACCAAGGGGCTGGCCAAGCGCTGGTGGAATATCGGCATTCGCATCGAGGATGACGTGCTGGTGACCAAGGACGGATATGAAGTCCTGACGGCTGCGGCCCCGAAAGCGGTCAGGGATATCGAATCGCTCATGGCTTCGGCCCGCGCCGCCTGATGTCCGATCCGCTGCCAGTCGCCGTTCAATACGACATTCTGATTTCCGGCGCCGGTGCCGTGGGCGCCAGTCTGGCCTGTGCGCTGGCGGGATCGCGTTACCGTATCGCTGTGGTCGAAGCGACGGCGCCAGCTACGCCGGGACAGGCTGCGCCCGATGGTCGCGGACTCGCCCTGTCACTGGCGGCATACCGCATACTCAGTGATATCGGTGTCTGGCGCAGGCTGATCGATTGCGCCAACCCCATACGCCGGATCCATGTCAGCCATCGCGGTCATTTCGGCAGCGTCCGACTCAATGCCGAGCAGGCGGGCGTGCCGGCCGTGGGTTTTGTCGTGCCCGCCCTGCGTCTCGGTGCGGCGCTGCTGGATAGTTTGGCAGACGCCGGCAACATCGATCTCATCCGTCCCGCCCAGGTCAGCGGATTCGAGCAGCATGACAACGGTGTACTGGTTCATCTGAGCGAGGGGTCCGCTGTTCGATCCGTGAGTGCGCGGTTGCTGGTCGGCGCCGACGGCAGTCAATCCCGGGTGCGGGAACTTGCGGGCATCGGTATGCGCAGCAAGGATTACGGCCAGACGGCCATTGTCAGCAGTGTTCGTCCGCAGCGTCCGCACGCTGATACCGCCTTTGAACGCTTTACCGATAGCGGCCCGCTCGCGCTGTTGCCGCTGCGCGACGGGCGCTGTGTGGCAGTGTGCTGCGTACTGCATGAACAGGCCGGCGAAATTCTGGCGCAGTCGGACGGAAATTTTATCAAGACACTCGAACAACGCTTTGGCCTGCGTCTCGGCCGCCTGCAGGATCCCGGCCCGCGTCAGGCGCATCCGCTGAAGTTTATCGAGAGCCAGGCGCAGCATAGTGGCCGTGCTCTGCTGCTCGGCAACAGCGTGCATACCCTGCATCCGAACGCGGCGCAGGGGTTCAATCTCGGGCTGAGCGATGCAGCAGCACTTGCCCGCCGCCTGCGGCGCCATGGCGATGACCCCGGTGCAGTTAATCTGATCGAAGGGTACCTGGCGGAACGCCGTCCGGCGCAAAAGCGCGTTGTACGGTTTACCGATTCACTCGCCTGGCTGTTCTATCGACCGCATCCGCTCTGGGGTCCTGCGCGCAGTTTCGGTATGCTGGCGCTGGAGCTGGTGCCATCATTGAAGCGCGCCTTCATCCGGCGCACGGCCGGACTGGTCGACGCTGACAGACTGTCCTCAAGATGATCGACGCCGATGTCATCGTTGTGGGTGGTGGACTGACCGGCGGTGTGCTGGCCGCACTGTTGCGCGCCTCCGGTTTCAGTGTCCTGATCGTCGAAACCCGGCCGCAGTCTGCCGCTATCGATGAGGCGCCCGATCCCCGCGCCTTGGCGGTTACGCCGGCCTCACGCCGTATTCTCGAACATATCGGTGTCTGGGCGCGGTTGCCGGACGAACGCGTCGGCACTTTTCATGGCATGGAAGTCTGGGATGGCGACTGGAACGAACAGGGCCGTGGCGTCATTCGTTTCAGTGATCAGAGCCTGCACGAACCGGCGCTCGGCTACATTATCGAGACTCGCGTCATCCAGCAGGCGCTGCAGGCAATTCTGGATCGCGACGCTGCAATCGGCTGGTGCCGGCCGGCCGCGCCGGCGTCACTGAAAGTCGAGCCGGGGCATATCCAGCTCACGCTGGAAGATGACCGGCGTCTGACGGCACAACTGGTGGTTGCTGCCGACGGCCAGCAATCGCGCAGCCGCAGACTGGCCGGCATCGGCTATCAGGAAATGCCGTATCCACAGCAGGCACTGGCCTGTGTCGTGGAAACCCGGCAGCCGCATGGCGCAGTGGCCCGGCAGCGATTTATGCCGGACGGCACGCTGGCCTTTCTGCCGATGGCCGGTTCGCACCAATCCGGCATTGTCTGGTCGACCACACCCGATCACGCGCGTGCGTTGCTGGCAATGTCGGAATGCGAGTTCGCCGGTGTTCTGGCCGAGGCTTTCGAGCAGCGTCTCGGCAGCATCACCAGTGTCGGCCGGCGCGGCGTGTTTCCGCTCATCAAGGCGCAGGCGGCGCGCTACTGCAGCGAACGTTTTGCACTGGCGGGCGACGCTGCCCACAGCATCCACCCGCTGGCCGGTCAGGGTGCCAATATGGGCTGGCTCGATGCCGCCTGTCTGGCCGAGGTGCTGGGCGAGTCCCGGGCCGGCGGTGGCGCCGACGCGGGCAGCCTGCGCCTGCTGCGTCGCTACGAGCGCTGGCGCCGCGGTGACAACCGCGTCATGCAGCTGGCGCTCGATGGCTTGTATCAGCTGTTCCGCCGACCGGAAGGCCCGGTTCGACTGTTGCGCGGCCTGGGACTGACGCTCACCGATCACAGTGGCCCCGTCAAACACCTGATCATGCGCTATGCCATGGGCCGTATCGGTGATTTGCCGGCGATTGTTCGAACCGACAAGCCGGCAAGGTAGCCAACATCGCTAAAATCATTTCTAATAGCGCGCCATTCGCGTGCCACGGCAGCCCGTACGGATTTCATGAACAACGACCACACTCCTCCCGCTGATCCGAACCGAAATTTCATCCGTCAGATCATCGATCGCGATCTGGCCGCCGGTAAAAACGACGGTCGCGTGCACACGCGCTTTCCGCCGGAGCCGAACGGTTATCTGCACGTCGGTCACGCCAAGTCGATCTGCCTGAACTTCGGCATCGCCCGCGATTACGGCGGCAAGTGCAATCTCCGCTTCGATGACACCAATCCGGACAAGGAGACCGTCGAATACACCGATTCGATCCAGGCCGACGTGCACTGGCTGGGCTTCGACTGGGAGGACCGTCTGTATTTTGCTTCGGATTATTTCGATCAGTTGTATGAATACGCCGAATATCTGATCGAACACGGCAAGGCCTATGTCGACAGCCTGAGCGCGGACCAGATCCGCGAATACCGCGGTACGTTATCCGAACCCGGCAGGGACAGTCCGTATCGCGATCGTTCGGTTGCAGAAAACCTGGACTTGTTCCGCCGTATGTGCGCCGGTGAGTTTGCCGAAGGTGAACATGTGTTGCGCGCCAGGATCGACATGACCGCGCCGAATATCAACATGCGCGATCCCACCATTTACCGGATCAAACACAGGGCGCACCACCGCACCGGCGATAAGTGGCACATCTATCCGATGTACGATTACACACACTGCATCTCGGACGCGCTGGAAGGCATCACGCATTCGCTATGTACGCTGGAATTCGAGGATCATCGGCCGCTGTACGACTGGTTTCTGGAGCAGCTGCCGGTGCCGAGCCGTCCAGAGCAGACCGAATTCGCGCGACTGAATCTTGACTACACGATTACCAGCAAGCGCAAACTGAATGAACTGGTCAGCGGTGGATACGTCGCCGGCTGGGACGATCCGCGCATGCCGACCATTATCGGCATGCGCCGCCGCGGCTACACACCGGCCGCCATCCGCAATTTCTGCGAACGAATCGGTCTGACCAAGAACGATACGCGCATTGATATGGCTGTGCTGGAAACCTGCGCGCGCGAAGATCTCGACGCAACTGCGCCGCGCGCCATGGCCGTGCTCAACCCGCTCAAGGTCGTGATCGAGAATTATCCGGAAGACCAGACCGAGGAGCTGGAGGCACTCAATCATCCGAACGACGTGTCCCAGGGCAAGCGCATGTTGCCGTTCGGCCGTGAGATCTGGATCGAACGCGACGATTTCATGGAGGATCCGCCGAAGAAGTTCTTCCGTCTGGCCCCCGGCCGCGAAGTACGTCTGCGCTACGCTTATTTCATTACCTGTAATGAAATCGTCAAGGATGGCAGCGGTAAAGTCGTTGAACTACGCTGCAGTTATGATCCAGCTACACGCGGCGGCAACGCGCCGGACGGCCGCAAGGTGAAAGGGACGATCCACTGGGTGTCAGTGGCGCACGCTGTATACGCCGAAGTGCGGTTGTATGACCGGCTGTTTACGGTTGCGAACCCCGAAACCGACCGCGAGCGTGACTGGAAGACATTCCTGAACCCGGCGTCGAAGACTGTGATTAACAATGCATTGCTGGAACCGGCACTGGCCATGGCCGCGCCGGAGAAGCGTTATCAGTTCGAGCGGCTGGGTTATTTCTGTGCCGACCGTCATGATCACAATCGCGAACGGCCGGTATTCAACCGGACCGTCACACTGCGCGACAGCTGGGCCAAAGTCAGCGGTGGGTAATATTTCAAAATATTCGACTATGGGGAATGTGGCCTAACGGTCAGTTCCTGCTCTTCAGCGTCGGCGCGAACAGTGCCTCGTCGATATTGCGGCCGTAGAAAATTTCCTGCATCTCGTGCTTGAGCCGGGCCTCGATGTTGAGCCGTTCATTCAGATTGAGCGAGTCAGCATCCAGACCGAACAGGTAATCGTCCAGCTCGAAAGTCTTCAGCATCATCTTGGTGTGGAACAGCTTCTCTTCGTAGATGTTTACATCCACGCATTGAAAGCGCTGCTTGGTCTCCGTCTCAAGGAAATTCTGGATCGATCCGATTTCATGATCGATGTAATGCTTGCGACCGCTGGTGTCGCGGGTAAAGCCGCGGATGCGGTAGTCCATGATGACTATATCCGATTCAAAGCTGTGGATAAGAAAGTTCAGAGCCTTGAGCGGGGAGATCTTGCCGCAGGTGCTGACGTCGATATCGGCACGGAAGGTGCTGATGCCGAGCCTGGGATCGTTTTCCGGATAGGTGTGAACGGTCAGATGGCTTTTGTCCAGGTGCGCGACGACGGCTTCCGGATTCGGGCCGGGTGACTCGGCGTTGGTCACGCCCTCCAGCGCCGGCGCTTCCTCTGAAATCAGGATGGTGACGCTGGCACCGAGCGGATCGTAGTCGGTCTGGGCGACGTTCAGGATATTGGCGCCGATGATGTTCGCCACGTCCTTCAGGATCTGTGTCAGACGATCGGCGTTATAGGCCTCGTCGATATAGTCCATATACTCATCGAGTTGATCCTTGGTCTGTGCATAGGCCACATCATAGATGTTGAAGCTCAACGATTTCGTCAGGTTGTTGAAACCGTGCAGCTGGACCTTTTTATTACTCAAATCGTTGGACATGGCTCACCCCCTCCCGTTGTACCGGCCCGCCTAAAGGTGCGCGAGCGGAGGATGGTAGATCATCTGCACGACGTTGCCCTCCGGATCCTCGCAGTAAAAACTGCGCGCCCCGTCGCGATGCGTTCGCGGAGCGGTTTTCATGGGCACGTCGTGCGCTTTCAGGAATTCGTACCAGGCATCGGTGTCATCCGGCGTCTTCAGGATAAAGCCGATGTGGTCAAGCCGCTGGATGCCGTCTGGCATCCGCTCTCCGGGCAGTCGGTGCAAGGCCAGATTGTCGCTGCCGGAACACAGATATACATTGTCCTCATCCGGGCGCCATTCGACCTTCATGCCCAGCAGTTCCACATAGAAACGCTCACAGGCCTCAAGGTCGCGTACATTCAGCGCTACATGGTGCAAACCCCGGGTCGATTCAGGTCGTTTCATCGTTCTGGCCACGGCCACCGGCCCCCGGTCAGGGAACGCGGCACATTATCGCAATGTGGCCCCCATGAAAAGCCCTGTTTTACACAATGTTACCATGCAATACCTGGAATGGCCGCTTCCGGCAAGCTGTGGGAGAATATTGCGGCCACAAGCAGGTCCTGGAATCATGAATAACGATAACCGCCCGCTGTACCGTTCCGAACTGCGCGAATTGCCATTGCTGGGCATCGGCAAGGTCCGCGATATCTACGCTATTGATGACGCGTATCTGCTGATTGTTACCACCGACCGGCTGTCCGCCTTCGACGTTATCCTGCCGGATCCTATCCCGGACAAGGGCCGGGTGTTGAACCGGCTCTCGCAGTTCTGGTTCGAACGCATGGCCGGCATGGTGGCTAATCATCTGACCGACATTCAGCTCGATGAGATTATTCCCGATCCTGCCACGCGCGCTCTGCTCGAGGGCCGCAGCGCCGTCGTCAAGCGCTGCAAGCCGCTGCCGGTGGAAGCGGTGGCGCGCGGCTATCTCATCGGCTCGGGCTGGAAGGATTACCAGCAATCCGGGTCCGTCTGCGGTATTCAATTACCCGGGGGACTGAGCCAGGCCGAGCAGCTGCCTGAACCGATCTTCACGCCGGCGACCAAGGCCGAAACGGGCAGCCATGATGAAAATATCAGCTTCAAGCAGATGGCTGATCTCATCGGCAAAGAGCTGGCGGAGGCCGTTCGCGATACGACCCTGGCTGTCTACGCCGAGGCGGTTGAATACGCCCGCGAACGCGGCATCATCATCGCCGATACCAAGTTCGAATTCGGACTCGATGCCGATAATCAGCTGATCCTCATAGACGAGGCGCTGACGCCGGATTCGTCGCGCTTCTGGCCGGTCGATGAATATAAGGCTGGCACCAGCCCGCCGAGTTTCGACAAGCAGTTCGTGCGCGATTACCTGGAAAGCATAAACTGGGACAAGACGCCGCCAGGACCGCGGCTGCCGCCGGAGATTATCGACAAGACCGCGGCCAAGTACCGCGAGGCCGCCGAACGGCTGGTCAGCTGAGACCCGAACAGCATAAAATCTTTTCACCCTAAATCTATAACGAAAAAATCAAACTTTATGTCCGATCTCGAAACACTGATAGACGGTTTCCGCCGCTTTCGTCAACGTTATTTTGTTGAGCAGCCCGGGGTTTATCAGAAACTGGTCAAGCATGGTCAGTCGCCCAAGGCGCTGGTAATTGCCTGCAGCGATTCCCGTGTCGATCCGGCACTGATTACCGATGCTAACCCAGGCGACATGTTCGTGGTGCGTAACGTCGCCAATGTTGTGCCGCCGTTCGTCGATGATGGCAAGACACACGGCACTTCCGCAGCCATCGAGTTCTCGGTCAAGCACCTGCAGGTACCGCATGTGGTGATCATGGGACACAGTCAGTGCGGCGGCATCCGTGCGCTGATGGAAGGCGAACACTGCAACACGACACATGGCTTCATCGATCCGTGGATGAATGTCATGCGGCCGGCACGAGAAAGGGTTGCTGCAAATCACAACCATGCCGGTCTTGATGAACAATGCCGGCTTTGTGAACGTGAGGCGGTAGGTGTATCACTCGACAACCTGATGACATTCCCGTTCGTCAGACAGGCCGTTGAAGAAAGACGGCTTAAACTGAACGGCTGGTATTTCGACTTCGAGGCAGGCGAACTGTTCGAACGCCAGACGGATGGCAGTTACAAACCGCTCAGCCAACAGACCAACAACGTCTGAGTTACGTTATTCTCCCCTTTCTAGAGGGAGGAAATAAGGTAAGGGTATGAAAAATCAGTCCGCAAATGAACGCGAATAAACGCAAATAATTAGAAAATTGCTTTTGTGGTACTTCGTAATATGTATCCGAAATCAACCAACTTTATCTAATCGAGTCTTGTTTGTATGAGACAGTTTTATATTCGCGTGTATTTGCGTTCATTCGCGGATTATTGCTTTTATTTATACAGTTCACAGAGGTAATCCATGGATCTCAAGGCTTTCTTCACCATCTACGCTGCCATTTTCGTCGCCGAACTCGGCGACAAGACGCAGTTTGCCACCCTGCTCTTCGGTACTGACAAATCCGTCAGCAAATGGCTGGTGTTCGCCGCCTCGTCGCTGGCGTTGATCACTGCCGCCGGTATCGCCGTACTGGCGGCGTCACTTATATCGAATTATGTTTCGGAAAAGCAGCTGAACCTGATCGCAGGGCTTGGATTTATTGCGATAGGTGTCTGGACTTTGGTCAGAGCGTAAAGTGGAGGATAGATAAGAGATGATAGAGGATAGGCAATAGAGGACCGGGTTATCCAGGTTCTATAAACTGTCCTCTATCCTCTTTCTTTTGCCGCCGCACATTTGATGCACAGTGTCACTGCGGGATTTGCCTTCAACCTTCCTTCTGCGATGTCATTGCCGCACTCTTGGCATTCCCCGTAACTGCCCTCCTCGATTCGCTTCAGTGCGGCGTCGATCTGTCTCAGCTCCTGTTCCGCCCGCTGGTGGCCCGCCTTGGCCATTTCCTGATCCTGCATGGCGCCCACGCGAGACAGACGGCCGGTGCGGGCCTGATCGAGCTCGACCGTGCTGCTTGCCTTCTTGCGTGTCTCGGCGAGCGCCTCGATCTGTTCGCGCATCTCGAGCAGCAGGCGTTCGAATTCCTTGAGTGTTTGCGCATCCATCCGGCTACCGGTCTGCACCGGGAGGTGAGCCGCCCATGGCGCGGATGAGGGCATTGCGGGTATCCACATCCATGTCCTGCATGGACTGCATGGCCTTGTTGAAAGCGGTAACTTTCTTGTCGTGTTCGGCCAGCAGTTGCTCGAGCTTGAGGTTCTCGGCGATAGTCGGTTCACCACCCTGTTTGTATTTCTGATCCAGCTCGACCATGAACGAGAAATACATCTCCTTGCTCTGGCTCATGGCGACATAGGCCTCCCAGGCGGGACGCGCAGTTTCCGGTAATTCATTCCGGCCGGATTTGCTGTCGTGTTCGGTCATGGCGTCTGAAACGAAAAACCGGGCGCGTTGCGCCCGGTTATCATGGGTGTGTTTATTTAAGTGTAGAAGGTTATGCGGCTTTTTCAGCAGCGGCGTTGTATTCGCCCCGGGTAGCGAGACCGTTGCACTTCTCACGATGCAGTAATTTCTGCTGCGCGGCAGCCACGTTCTCGGCCTTGCCGGCCCAGGCTTTCAGACACGGATCCTGCAGGGCGCGGCCGTAGGAGAAGCTCAGCGGCCAGGGCAGATTGGTGTATTTCCTGTTCATGATGTTCAGGTGCTCGGTTGCCAGTTCGGCGCTCTGGCCGCCTGACAGGAACACGATACCGGGCAGCGCGGCAGGTACGGTGCGTTTCAGACACTGGACGGTCATATCCGCAACCTGTTCAGGCTTCGCCTGCGTCGGGCACTTCTTGCCCGAAACCACCATATTCACCTTGAGAATGGTGTGCTCGATGGCGACGTTCTGGCGGTAAAGTTGATCGAACAGGGTGTGCAGCGTCTGCTCGGTGACGTCGAAGCAGCGCTCAATGGTGTTGTCGGCATCCATCAGGGTTTCCGGCTCGACCATCGGCACCAGACCGGCTTCCTGGCATAGTGCGGCGTAGCGTGCCAGCGCATGCGCATTTGCCTCGATGCAGGCGCGACTCGGAATGCCATCGCCGATGGTGATGACGGCACGCCATTTGGCGAACTTGGCGCCGAGACCGACGTATTCGTCGAGACGCTCGCGCAGGCCGTCGAGGCCCTCGGTGACTTTTTCTCCTGGGTGGCCGGCCAGGTCCTTGGCGCCGGCATCCACCTTGATACCGGGCATGATGCCCTGCTTCACCAGCGCCTCGGGAAACGGAACACCGTCAGCAGTTGCCTGACGGATGGTCTCGTCGAACAGGATCATGCCGCTGACGTAGTCAGCGCCGCCCTGCGTGGTGATTAATAAGTCACGATAGGCGCGGCGGTTTTCCTCGTTGGATTCGACACCGATGGAATCGAAGCGCTTCTTGATGGTGCCCAGGCTTTCGTCAATCGCGAGGATACCCTTGCCGCGTTCAACCATTTTCCGGGCGACAGCGGATAAATCGTTCTTACTCATGACAGGCTCTCCAACTGCATACGGTTTATGAACAACGGATTAGAGAATATTGCTGATGATAGCTGATAGATTAATGGACATAAGCGAAGGCGGGAGGTTCTCTATCATCTATATAACTATCCTCTATTCCCGAGTATATTGACCGTTCCGGCTGAGTTCCAGCCTCGGAGTGGAACCCTGTCACAGACTAGATGGTGTGTTCGAGGGCTTCGCCGACGCGGATAATTTTCATGTTATTGGTGCCGCCGCGGGCGCCGCGCAGGTCGCCCTTGGTGATGAGTACCGCATCACCGTGTTTGACCGCCCCACGCGCCATGAGAATCTCGATCATCTCCTTGTTCGCTTCCAGCGGATCGGTGTGGGTAATGTCAAAGCCGATTGGGTAGACGCCACGGTAGAGTTTGACCCGGCGCTGGGTGCTGACGTGGCGGGTGAATGCGAAGATCGGAATGCCGGAACTGATGCGCGACATCCACACGCAGGTGGAACCGGTTTCGGTCAGTGCGGCGATCGCCGTGGCGCCGATGTGATTGGCCGCGTACATGGTCGACATGGCGATAGCCTCGTCGATACGTTCGAAGCGCTGGTTGATCCGGTGGTCGGACACACGCACCAGCCGCTGCTTTTCGGTTTCGGTGCAGATGCGTGCCATGGCGGCGACGGCCAACTCCGGATAACGACCGATGCTCGTCTCGGCCGACAGCATCACCGCGTCAGTGCCGTCGAGCACGGCATTGGCGACGTCGAACACCTCGGCGCGAGTCGGTATTTGATGCTCGATCATCGATTCCATCATCTGGGTGGCGGTGATGACGGCGCGATCCATGTCGCGCGCCATTTTGATCAGCCGCTTCTGGGTCGGCGGCAGTGCAGCGTCGCCGATCTCCACGCCCAGGTCACCGCGCGCGAGCATGATCGCCGCGGAGGCGTCGATGATTTCCTCGATATTGTCCAGTGCCTCGGCGCGCTCGATCTTGGAAATAATATTGACGTTGGCGCCGTGTTCCTTGATAAGTTCGCGCGCCTCGTAGATGTCGTCGGCCGAGCGTGGAAACGACACGGCGATGTAATCGGCACCGATATCGAGAGCATGTTTGATATCCGACTTGTCCTTGTCAGTGAGCGCCGCTGCTGACAGGCCGCCGCCGAGGCGGTTGAGGCCCTTGTTGCCGCTCAGTATGCCGCCGACGAGAACCTCACAGGCCACTTCATGTGAGCCGGCCTGCTTGACGCGCAGCACGATCCGGCCGTCATCGACCAGCAGCGTGTCACCGACCTTCACGTCTCTCGGCAGATCCTTGTAGGTGACCCCGACGTGGCTCTCGTCGCCGGCGTTCGACGACAGTTCGGTATCGATGATGAAATCTGCCGAATCGCGTAGCAGCACCTGACTGTTGGTGAAGCCCTCCAGGCGAATCTTGGGTCCCTGCAGATCAGCGATGACACCGGTCTCGATGCCGCGTGCGCCGGTGCGTTCGCGGATGTTGCGCATGCGCTGGGCATGATCGGCCTGGGTCTGATGCGAATAATTCAGGCGGAACAGATCAACGCCAGCGTCCAGCAGCCGGTCGATGGCTGCCGCGTCTTCTGTAGCAGGGCCGACAGTGGCAATAATCTTGGTTCGTCTCATAAAGTCCATAGGCTTAAACAGCCGCCCGCGGCGGCTGTCTGCAGTCGCAATCGACACTCTGTGGTGTAAAAGTTTTTTGACGCGGCGGTCGGCAGATCACAGTTCGCGGGCACGCTCCATCGCCGCCCAGGCACGGGCAGACTCTTCCAGCATGGCAATCGCCGGCATGGTCTCGCCCTGCAGAAACTCAAGGAAGGCGCCGCCGCCGGTCGAGATATAGGAGATTCTTTCGGTCAGATTGAACTTGCCGATTGCCGCCACTGTGTCGCCGCCGCCGGCGATCGAGAAGGCATCGCTGTTGGCGATCGCCTCGGCCAGTTTGCGCGTGCCGGCGGCGAACTGTTCGAATTCGAATACACCCAGCGGTCCGTTCCAGATGATGGTCTTGGCCTGGGTCGCCATCAACGCAAGCCGCTCGGCCGTTTCCGGGCCGACGTCAAGGATCAGATCGTCCTCGGCGAGTTCGTTGATTTTTTTGGTTGTGGCCCTGGCATCGGGCTTAAATTCCTTGGCTACCACGACGTCGGTGGGCAGCGGGATTTGGCGCCCGAGCTTTTCAGCTTTTTCAAGCAGGCGCCGGGAGTCATCGACCAGATCGGCCTCGTGCAGCGACGCACCGATCGGCAGGCCGGCTGCCTTCATGAAGGTGTTGGCGATACCGCCACCGACGATGAGCTGATCGACCTGGTCGATCATCCGATCCAGTAGTTTGAATTTGGTGGATACCTTGGCGCCGCCGACGATGGCGAGCAGCGGCCGCTGCGGATTCTCCAGCGCCTTGCCGAGGGCTTCGAGTTCGGACACCATCAACGGGCCGGAACAGGCAACCGACGCATACTTGGCGACACCGGCGGTTGAGGCCTGGGCACGGTGCGCCGTGCCAAATGCATCGTTGATATAGACATTGCACAATGACGCCATCCTGCGCGCCAGATCTTCATCGTTGGATTTCTCGCCTTTCTCGAAACGTACATTCTCACAAAGCACGGCCTGTCCCGGTTCGATTTCAACGCCGCCGAGCCAGTCGCGTGCCAGTGGCACGTCCTGGACGAGTAGCTCGGATAACCGTTGCGCGACCGGTGCCAGTGATAATTGTGGGTCCGGTTCACCTTCCTTCGGTCGGCCGAGATGGCTGACGATCATCACTCGCGCACCGGCTTCCATGCACTGGCGGATAGTCGGCAGACTGGCACGGATACGGGTGTCATCGCTGACGCGGCCGTCGGCGACGGGTACGTTGAAATCAACCCGGATCAGGACCCTTTTGTTTTTCAGGTCCAGATCCTGAATTTTCAGTACGTCTTTACTGTGATCGCGTGCCATTGCAATGGTCCACTATTTTATCTTGAAAACATTGTGCAAGCATGAACCCGTCAGGCAATCCTCAGTCATCAGTTCACATTCATGAAAGCAATTGCCGTATCCAGCATGCGGTTGGAAAAGCCCCATTCATTGTCATACCAGGCCACCACCTTCACCTGCGTGCCTTCGATAACCTTGGTCAGCGAGGTATCATAGGTCGACGACGCTGCATTGTGGTTGAAATCGATCGACACCAGCGGTTCGTCGTTAATTGCCAGAATATTTTTTAACGGTCCCGAAGCAGCTTCACGCAGCACCGTATCGATCTCTTCCCTGCTGGTCGCGCGCGCAGCCTGGAAGCTCAAATCCACCATCGACACATTGATGGTCGGTACGCGCACGGCAAAGCCGTCAAGCTTACCGTTCAGTTCAGGCAGCACCAGACCCACGGCCGCCGCGGCGCCGGTTTTGGTCGGAATCATGGACATGGTGGCACTACGCGCGCGACGCAGGTCCTTGTGGTATACATCGGTCAGGACCTGATCATTCGTATAGGAATGGATGGTAGTCATGATGCCGCTGACGACGCCAATTTTTTCATGCAGCGGTTTGACCAGTGGCGCCAGACAGTTGGTGGTGCAGGACGCATTCGAGATCACAGTGTGTCCGGATTTCAGCATGTTGTGATTCACGCCGTAGACGATCGTTGCGTCGACATCTTTATCGCCCGGTGCCGAGATGATGACCTTTTTCGCGCCGGCCTCGATATGCGCGCCGGCCTTCGCCTTGCTGGTGAACAGGCCGGTGCATTCCAGGACCAGATTGGCGCCCAGTTCGCCCCACGGACATTTGGCCGGATCGCGCTCTGAACTGACGTGAATGCGATCGCCATTGACGATCATGGTGTCGCCGTCGACGTCGATCTCGCCGGGGAATTTGCCATGCGCGGTGTCGTAACGGGTCAGGTGGGCGTTGATCTTGGCGTCGCCGAGATCATTGATGCCGACAATTGCGATCTCGTCAGTGCGCTGCGCCTCATAAAGTGCACGCAGCACGTTTCTGCCGATGCGTCCGTAACCGTTAATTCCGACCTTGATGGGCATGCCGATTGTCCTCTTGTCTATTTTATAGAAGTTCCGGGTTCAGTTCGCGGTGTATGAATCGATCAGTTCGAGCAGATGATTCTCGGTGAAACCGAAATGTTCGAATACATCCTTGGCCGGGGCGGATTCCCCGAACGTGGTCATGCCGAGTACCCGTCCTTCAAGACCGGTATATTTGTACCAGTAGTCCGTGCTGCCGGCTTCGATGGCGATCCGGTGGCGGCATTGCTGCGGCAGAACCTGTTCGCGGTAGTCGGCGTTCTGGGCATCGAAGACGTCGGTGCTGGGCATGGACACGACCCGGATGCGTCGGCCCTGCCCGTTCAGTCGCCGCGCCATGGAAGCCGCCAGCGCCACCTCCGAACCGGTTGCGATCAGGATTACTTCCGGTTCACCGTCGCTGTCGATGAGAATGTAGCCGCCGCGCGTGATCGCAGCGATCTGTTCACGGCTGCGCGGTTGGTGGGGCAGATTCTGGCGCGACAGCAGCAGGCAGGTCGGCCCGGTATTCCGGGCAATGGCCTGCTGCCAGGCTACGGCTGTCTCAACCGTGTCGCACGGCCGCCATACCGACATGTTAGGAATCAGCCGCAGACTGGCGGCCTGTTCAATCGCCTGGTGGGTCGGACCGTCCTCGCCGAGACCGATGGAGTCGTGAGTCAGCACATGAATCGTGCGCTGTTTGATC
>CAZFUS010000018.1:0-36337 GCA_964522485.1 uncultured Enterobacteriaceae bacterium
GTCATATTGACGCGGCGCCACGCTGGTGCTCAGCATTGGATCATCAAGCGCGCCGGCAGGCTCAATACGCGCCACGGCCGCCGTTTCGGCTTCCCGCAAGGCATCGATACCGGGATTTCTGGCAAATACAGCCTGGATCAGATCATTGCGATCCCATTGTTCAGAAGTCAGCAGATCAGCATCTGCCGCCGCATTCGTGATAACCGGCAGACAGAATCCGGCCAGCACCCAAATCCAATAACCTCGAAACATGACATCTCTCCCACATAGCGCTTTTCACAGAAACAGAATGAAACTGGTGAAATACCCGTGCCTGACGCACGAGCCGGCGGGAGAGTCGGCTTAAAGTCTGAGCCGTTGAGTGGTGAGATAAGGCGGGTGGTTTTGCGAGAAAGAATCGATTTGCCTGTATGCAAGAGGCGCTGCAATCATCCGGCGCGAGCTTTCCGGATAAAGGCCAGCCGCCGGCAGAACGGCATCTGAAGCATGATAATCCGGGTCCGGAACAGAAAAGGACTGGGCAATAAAGCCGTTTTCGGCGCCACGAAAACCATGATCAATTTTTACCAGGCAGCAGTCCGTGTCTTCAGTTACGACCAGAAAGTCTTTCGCTTTGTGGCGGCAGGGACTGCCGGCGTTTTTAATCTGACCTGTAACAGTCGCCGTTTCATCAGCCCCGAACGGCAGGCAGCCGTATGCGAGGGGGGCTTTGGCAAGACCCAGGAACAGCATCATGAACAGCAGTTGCCGGCAGCCAATGCCGCAGTAACTGATGATCCGCTTCCAGGTAGAGCCTTTCATTGTTCTTATTAAACCAGAACTGTCTCGATGAATACTAATTATAAAGCCTGTACTTCGCTACGGGGTCAATAGTTTGCCCGAATTTTAATGATGCAGATCAAGAAAGTGATGCATTACAGCCTCACGCCACGCCTTCCCGTGGTTAATCGGATTGGGAATGGGACTTCACCAGGCCGGTTTTGGCCAGGTACTCATATATAACCTGTGCAGCTTCCGCGGCACTGTCTGGCTCAACGTTGCGACTGTGTCCGGTAGTCACCTCAGTAATTGCTTTAAGGCGTTCAGCGGCCGAGGTTGCTGTATCGACGCGCAGTCGTTTCGGCCGTTTGCGGGCTGGCTGCACCTCGCCGAAGAATGGCGGTGCGATGGTATCGATCGCCGCTGCATTGATTTTTAATTGTCCGCGGCGTGCACGGGCAAATGCACTCTGACGCGGTGGCGGGGCCGCCGGATCCACTGTAATCAGTGCCGGCAGATGAACATCGAGGCCACGACGGTAACCATGCGCCAGGACCTGGTGCACGTCAGCGACGGCGACAGCCCCGGGCAGGGCAATGTGATCCGCGTTGGGGATGATCGGCAAGCCCAATGCCCGCGCCAGAAAATACGGCAGACAACCGCTGCCCCAGCCCGTTTCGGTCCGTACCCCGGTCAGAACGAGCTGTGGCTGGAGATCGTCCAGACGGGTGACCAGGGCCGGCAGGATATCCGTATCCGGTGGCAGTGCCAGTACTTCTATCTCTGTGACCCCCATGCCGAGATAAGATCGTAGCGCGGATTCCTCAGCCCGGCCGGCATGCAGCACATGCAGGACAACCGGGTATTGCGCGGCCAGGGTCAGCGCCATTTCCAATGCCTGGGCATCATTGATGGCGCGCCGCTGACGGCCGGAGACAGGATGCCGGCCGCTGGAAACCAGTACCACTATCTTAATAGATTGTTTAAGACTGGAATTTAATTCATTGTTTAATGAATTATTAATCATCGCAGACAGTCTCGGCACTCAATAGTCCGGTCAATGCCGGCATCACCTGCTGGGCGTCAGCGACAATCGCGAGGTTTGCCCGTTTCATAATCTCGGCATGCGGATCGCAGTTGATTGCAATAACGTGCTCGCAGTCGGCGATCCCCTGCAGATGCTGGGGAGCGCCTGAAATTCCGAGGGCGATGTAGCCGCGCGCTGAAACCAGTGTCCCCGAGGCGCCGATCTGGCGGTCGCGCGTGAGTGCCCCGGCATCGCAGACGGGACGGCTGCAACCCTCGGTGGCGCCGAGTGCGGTGGACAGAGTGTGAAAAGCCGTCCAGTCCGTCACGCCATTGCCGGCACTGACGATCAGTTCTGCCTCGGTCAGCGGGACTGTCGCGGGATCCACCGGCAGCAGACCGCGATCGACAACGCCTCCCGCTGGCGGTTCGTAACATGGCGGTTCAATTGAGCGTGCCTCGTGTACAGTCCCGAAAACCGGGTCGGCGGCTTCGGGCGCGATCAGTAACAGACGTGGCGGGACGCGTCGGAAGTCCGTGCGGCCACCGTCACCGCGACTGGTGATCAATTCAGCTTTGACTGTCTGTACCTGCGTTGCCGGCATTTCGCCGAGCCAGGCGGCCAGTCGCCGGCCGAGGTCGCCGCCGGCGCGATCATTGTCCGGCAAAACAATATGCCGCGGCCGCAGCTTATGTATGGCTGCACGAATGGCCGCCACGCGCCGGTCCGGCGCAAAGGATTCACCATCGAACCGCATGACCCGATCGGCCCCGGCCGATCCGAGTTCCGTGTTGCCAGAAAAGGCTACTGCCACTACCGCGCCGCCATATGCATCCGCCAGCCGCCGGGCGGCACCGAAGACATCACGGTCGTGTGTGGAAAGGCGGCCTTCGGTCAGATCGGGTACTACCATTATCCAGCAGGCCGGATGATTAATAATGATCGTCTTGGATTCGTTTGCAGGTGCCGGGTGCTCCGGCGCGGTGGTCTCCTCAACCAGGCGCAGGGGTCGCGCACGATCGATACGCAGGTTTTCTCCAGCCGGTGCAGCCGGGCCACGTTCGGCCCTGGGATCGCGCCTGGTCCGTATAGCCGGTTCTGCCGGCGCCGCTTCCTCGGTATGTATATTGCGTTCGGCCCGTGGATCACGGCGCTGCCGGTTGCCGTCGCGTGGTGGCGGCCGGGTGCGGCGCGGCAGGCTCATTTTGCGAGTCCCACAGATTCGGCCAGCAGCTCGGCGATGTCGATTACCTCGGCGCGCGGCTGCACCACGCCTTCCAGCATCACGGCACAGTTTGGACAGGCAACCGCCACGGTCTCGGCGCCGGTCTCCCGCACCTGTTCCATGCGGACATCGGGAATCCGGCGTTTACCGGGTACGTCCGTGTAACTGGCGCCGCCGCCCCAGCCGCAGCACATCGAGCGCGGTCCGGAGCGCTGCATTTCGCGCACGTCACTGCCAATGGCTGCGAGGAGTTCACGCGGTGCTTCGAACTCCTTGTTATAGCGGCCGAGATAGCAGGGATCGTGGAAGGTAACAGATGTCTCGTGACGCTTTTCCGGATTGAGCCGCTGCTCGCGCACCAGCCGGGCGAGAAAGCTGGTGTGGTGTTCGACTTCAAAACTGCCTCCACAGGCGGGATATTCATTCTTAATAGTATGAAGTACATGCGGATCATTCGTTATAATTCTCTCGAAGTGTAACCGGTTCAGGGTGCTGATATTACGGCGGGCGAGGGCCTCGAAAGTAGCTTCGTCACCGAGGCGTCGGGCCAGATGACCGCAGTCCAGTTCAGCTTCGCCGAGCACCGCAAAATCAATCTTCGCCGCACGCAGCAGTTTGACCAGCGCGCGCAACGTACGCTGATTGCGCAGATCGAAACCGCCTTCGCCTATCCATAACAACACCTCGCAATGACTTTGCTCATCGAGGACGGGCAGCCTGAGATCCGCCGCCCAGTCCAGCCGCGTGCTCAATGCGCGGCCGCTTACGGTATCGGTCGCCTGTAATTCCTCCAGGACCTGCGCGCCCTTGCCGGGTGTGGCGCCAAGCTCCAGTGTCTGATGCCGGCGCAGATCGATCACGGCATCGACATGCTCGATCATCATGGGGCATTCGTAGACGCAGGCCAGGCAGGTGGTGCACGCCCAGATCGTATCAGCACCTAGTCGCGAACCGACCAGCGGCTCCGCAGGATCGCCGTGAGTCGTACCGCCTGCGCGTGCCGGGTGCGGGTTACCGGTATAATCCGTGACACCCGGATGTTCCGCTGCGGCCAGATCCTGGATAAGCTTCTTCGGGTTCAGTGGCAAACCGGCGGCAAACGCCGGACAGGCAGTTTCGCAACGGCCGCACTGGACACAGGCATCGAAGGCAAGCAACTGGTTCCAGTGGAAATCGACCGGCTTCTCGACGCCGAGGTGGTCTGCTTCCAGATTGAGTGGTCGCAAAGCTGTGTCTGGCTGGCTGTTGCTGAATCTTGCCGGGCGCGGATGAAAAGCCAGATGCAGGAGGCCGTTGACGGCGTGACGCATGGCGCGCGCGCCAATACCCGCATACAGGATCAGACAACCCCAGGCACCGATCACCAGCAGGGTGATACCGGTTACCGAGCTCCAGTCTATTGGCGCAATGATGCCGGTGGCCGGCAGGGTCGCGATACTGAAAAAACCGGCGAAGGCAGCGAGCGCCCAGGGCAGATGATCGAAACTGCCACGCGACAGCCGGTTTGGCAGCGGTCGGGCCAGACGCCGTGCGAATACAAGAATAGTACCCGCCGCCATGAATGCCAGAGCCATGAACAGCAGGCCGATCGTGACGGGATGACGGATGCCGAAAATGTGCACGATGACGATCAGCAAAGTGGCGGCTACGAATCCCCCGGCGGCCAGCATGTGCATGCGTGCCGCCTTCTTGCCGGTATCACGGCGGGTACCGGGGAGCGGATCGCGAGTCACAGCCTCGTGCACGTGGACCAGATAACGCCGTGGTGTCTGCGCCAGACCTTTAAGGATCGGCACCGTCGCCGGCCGGCCGGCGAACCAGTGGCGTGCCCGCCAGCCTAGAGTTACTGCCAGCGCGGTCACACCGAGCAGCAGCAGGGCACCGGGAACCGGATCAAAACTCATCGAAAAACCTTAAGGGCACCGTGAAAAATAGTGGATTTTTCGTGAGAGCAAGGAAGCGCCGCGCGCAAAACCGCAGTGTATGTATGAATACATGAGGATTTGAGCACGGGGCTGACACAGCTATCGCGGAAAAGACGCATTTTTCAAAAGTCCTTGCACAGCCGCAGCGAGTCATAAATGGCTGCATGAATATCGCGCGCCGATACGCAATCGCCGACACGATAAAGCAGAAAGTCACCGTCAAATTCGGGTTCCGGCTGTGGCCGGGCGGCGAACAGCGCTTCGAGATCGACCTGACCGTGGTTACGGCTCTGTTGCTTGAGTTCGTAGTAAAGCGTTTCGTCAGGATAGACACCGTTTTCCAGTATGACCTGATCGACGACCCGCTCTTCTTCCTGATTGGTGTATTCGTTGCAGAGCACAGCAACAAGTTTGTCGTCCTCGTGATAGACCTGCCGCAGCGCAAAATTCGGCGTGAAGATTACCTCTTTTTCGAGCAGCCGCTTATTGTAGACCGGCCGTACGGTGCCACCCAGATCCTCACCGATGCTCATGTCTGGACTGACGACTTCCACCAGCGTGCCGCGGCCGGCCAGGTAATCCGCGCAGGTCGCGCCGGCATAGGTGCCCATAACATCGTAAATCAGCACGTTCTTGCCCGGTGTGGCCTGTCCCGAAAAGATCTCATGCGTGCTGACGACCTGCATGCCGGGCTCATCCCGCCAGCTGGCAAAGCCGTCCAGGTTGGGCTTGCCGCCGGTGGCGAGGACGACAATCTCCGCCTGTAGCTCGCGGATCTTCGCTGCATCAGCCTCGGTGTTGAAACGGATATCAATCCCGAGTCGTTCCAGTTCCATCGACAGCCAGCGAATCATCTGGACCATCTGATCGCGCGCCGGGGCCCGGGCCGCCAGGTTGATCTGCCCGCCAAGCGCATCACTGCGTTCAAGCAGAATTACCTCATGTCCGCGTTCGCCGCAGACCCGGGCGGCCTCCATGCCACCCGGTCCGCCACCGACGATCACGATGCGCCGGCGTTGAGAAGCTCTGGATATTTTGTGCGGTATGGTCTGTTCGCGGCCGATGGCGGCGTTCTGGACGCAGGCGACATCGAGACCCGCGTACATGCGATTGATGCAGTAATTCGCGCCAATACACAGCCGGATCTGATCGATGCGGCCCTCGCGCGTCTTGTTGACGAGATGCGGGTCGGCAATATGCGCGCGCGTCATGCCGACCAGATCAACGTGACCTTCTTCGAGAATGCGTGCCGCCGAAACGGGATCCTTGATGTTCTGCGCATGAATAATCGGCACATCCACCTCCGCCTTGATAGCCGAGGCGAGATACACAAACGGCGCGGGCGGGTAGGCCATGTTCGGGACCAGATTGGCCGTGAGGGCATTGGTATCGGCGCCGGAACCGATTACGCTGATGAAATCGATCATGCCCGTGGCGGCATAATGTCCGGCAATTTGCAGCAGTTCGTCCTGATGCAGTCCATCCTCGTGAAATTCATCACCGCACATGCGCATACCGACCATGTAATCGTCGCCTGCCACCCGGCGTATCTCCCTGAATACCTCGATACCGAAGCGCATGCGGTTTTCGAAACTGCCGCCGTAATCGTCGGTCCGGAGATTACTGCGTGGCGACCAGAATTGGTCGATCAGATGTTGATGGGCGCATGAAACCTCGATGCCGTCGAGACCGGCTTCGCGAACACGCCGGGCAGCTTTGCCGAAGTCGTGAATAATCCGTTCGATATCCTCGATCTCGATCACCTTGCAGTTGGCACGATGCACCGGTTCGCGCAGGCCCGAGGCGGAAACAAGGTTCGTCCAGTCCTGACCGTCCCAGCGGCTGCGCCGGCCCATATGTGTAAGCTGGATCGTCAGCGCGGCGCCATGCCCGTGAACCGCGTCGGCGAGTTTACTCAGACCGGGAATGATTGCGTCGGTCGCCACGTTCAGGGAATTCCACCAGCCGGTGGGACTGTCAATGGAAACAGACGAAGAACCGCCGCACATGGTCATGCCAATACCGCCTTTCGCCTTTTCGGCGTGATAGGCGATCAGGCGATCGGTAGGCAGGCCATCTTTGGCGAATACTTCGGAATGTGAAGTACTGACGATCCGGTTACGGATCGTGACCTGCTTAATGGTCAGCGGCTCGAAGATCCTGTCGAACTGTCCCATGATGTCCTGCCTCTACAATTGTTCATGTCACTGCGCCGGCTTTACCAAGAAATCCTAAAAGAATTGTCATTGCGAGGAGGGCGTGTCCGACGAAGCAATCCAGGAACACATTGAACTTTTCTGGATTGCTTCGCGCCTGCCGGCGCTCGCAATGACGGGGTCGCGTTTTCAGTTTCTTTAAGTCTATGCAGGACGGGCAGGGTGTATGCCTCCACCAGCGACCGGGACTTGTATAAATGCGTCATGCTTATGCCTCCTGCACGATCGCTGATGAATCGTACTCCGGATACCAGGGGGTTCTGCCTGCCAGCACACCTGATGTTTCAAGGATCTCGGGGACTGCTTCCTCACATCGAGAGGCCATGATATGAATCCCGGCTACGCCATCGATCTCACGAATCTCACGGATCAGTTCGATGCTCAACTGTCTGCCAACAGCACGTGGATCGCTGGCGCGCGACAGTCGATCGATGATTGCATCCGGAATATGTACACCGGGTATGTGGCGGCGCATCCAGTCTGCAGATTTTGCAGAAGAGGGGACTCCTATACCGATCAGTATGAAGGCATCGCGATGCAGCCCCAATGTCCGAACGTACGTCATGAACTGCTTCAGTAAGGGCACGTTGTAGCAATACTGGGTCTGAATGAATTGCGCGCCGGCTGCGATCTTCTTTTCCAGCCGCCGTACCTGATAGTCGTGTGGTGGCACGAATGGATTGGCGGCCGCACCGAGAAACACTTTTGGCGGCAGGGCCAGTGGACGGCCGGTCAGAAAATGTGACTGGTCACGCATGATCCGTACCGCACGTAACAGGGAAATGCTGTCCAGATCGAAAACGGATCTGGCCTCCGGCTCATCACCGACCTGCACGCCATCACCGGTGAGACAGAGTATGCTTGTTACGCCCATGGCCGCGGCGCCCAGTACATCACCCTGAATAGCAATCCGGTTACGATCACGGCAGGTGACCTGCATTACCATGCCGTAGCCAATCCGTGTCAGCAGTGCACAGACACCGACACTGGACATGTGGCAGTTGGCGCCGGATCCATCGGTTGCATTCATGGCATCGACATAGCCGTCGAACATCCGTGCACGCCGATAGACTTCGTTCGGATCAGCGGAATCGGGAGGTGCCAGTTCAGCCGTAACGGCGAACTCCCCGGCTCTTAACACCTGTTCCAGTCGTCCCTGTGAGGAACTGGCGGTATTCACAGCGGGCAAATCAATAATCTCGGGCATGTCAAGGCGCAGCGTCATTGCAATGGTGTTCCGCAATTGGCCTGATCTTCGCCATGTTCACGCGCTACACGCAGCCAGGTGGATTTGCCCTTCAGCCGGTTATCGAGCTGACGGTGAATCTGTCCAAGCTGTCCTCCGTTACGCATGCGCCGGGTTCCTTCCCAGGCTTCGACCCAGACACAGCGCATTTCGGGTCGGACTTCACAGGTTCCATCGGGCCGGACACCGCCGCAAGGTCCGTTACGCATCTGCTTCGGGCAGTTCATCGGACAGGACATGCCGGTACTGCCCAGAGTGCAATCCCCGCACATCTGGCAGTCAAACAGAAAGCCCTTTACATTGCGTTCAACAACAGTAACCGGACGCTCGAGACGTGGATAGCCGATACTCTGAAACAGCGGATGCAGCTGCACCAGACAGCGTTCGAAAACGGCATACACGGTTTCGAGAAACCGTGCATGCCGTACCGACCAGCGGCGTACCGCGTACATCGTTCATGTACCTCCCGCCTCTACATCAAGATCCGTAAGTTAGGTGACAGCGTCGGAACTTCATACGCCGGCAATGTCACGTGTCCATCGCGATTTCGGCAACTCCTTGGCAGGGTCGTAGAACGGGAACCGGCATATTTCAGCCGTCAACGGCGCCTCCTGAGCATGGCTGAGTACTTCCACGCTGTTGCCATCTATCGCATGAGCAATCTGCAACATCGCGAAGCCGATATTCGCACCCAGTTTCGGTGAGTACCACGCGCTGGAGACATAACCGATTGACTGCTGGGTGGCAGGATCACGTACCGGCAGGAAGTCGGGGATGTACCAGTCGATTGGTGCGCCGTTCATGCGCAGACCGACCAGTTTGCGTGTCAGGCCTTGGTTGCGGATCTCAAGGAGGGCCTGTTTGCCAATGAAGTCGGCCTTGCTGAAATCTACCTGCCGATCCAGTCCGACCTCGAACGGGTTGGTTTCCAGATCCATATCCTGACCATAGGAAAGGATGCCGGCTTCAAGACGCCGAATATGACTCGGTGCGATAACCTGCAGATTGAATTCACGTCCGGCCTCGACCAGTGCCCCCCAGAGTTGATCGGCTTTGGCAGTGGCGTTGCGTAGATAAATTTCATAACCGACTTCTGCTGAAAAACCGGTACGCGAAACAATGACGTCCATGCCATCCAGCAGTGTGGGACGCAGACCGTAGTAGGGGATATCAAGTATGGCGTCGCCGAACAGTTTCTCCATCAGTGGTTTCGATTTCGGGCCCTGAATCTGCAACGGGCAGACATCGATCTCCTGAATACTGACGTCATAACCGGCCTTGTAGTTGACGCCCTGAGCCCACAGGCATACATCGGAATCAGAGATGCTCAGCCAGATTTCGTCCTCGGCGACACGAAGCAGAACGGGATCATTGATGATGCCGCCGCGCTCGTTGCAGAGAATCACATAACGGGCCTGATTGACCGGGCATTTCTCGCTCAGATCGCGGGTTACCAGCAGATTCGCGAAGGCCAGGGCATCCGGACCCTTGATCTGAATCTGGCGTTCGACCGCGACATTCCACAACGTCACATGCCTGGTGAGATATCTGTACTCCTCCAGTAACCCGCCATCTTCAGGCTTGATGTAAGCGCGGGGATGATACATGTGGTTGTACACGGTGTAGGCGAAGCAGCCGTGCCGCTCCGACAAATGCCAGTAGGGTGATTTGCGCACGCGCGTCGAAATCAGCATCTTCGCGTTGCTGTCACCACTCTGGCGCTGATTGATGGGAACGCGGCGTCGACCATTGGCCAACAGATTATCCGTGTGGACACTGTAGTCATCGTCCACGATAACAAGGTGAGGATCAGCGGCGGGTGCCGCATTTTCGGGTGTATTGACTTCTAAAGATTCAGTGTTGTCCATGGCGCTTTTCCTCCGCCGGTTCGTGGACGGCTCTGCTATTCCGGGTCTGTCGATCCCGTTAAGAACCAATTTTAGGGAACACCGTGCGCGACATTATTCTGTAGGCGACCTCATTTGGTACGTCTGAGACATGTTTTGCCGTATTCCGGCAATTTCAGCATTCAGTGACATTGACCGCGAGACCGCCCCGGGCTGTTTCCTTGTACTTGCGTTTCATGTCGGCACCGGTATCACGCATGGTCTTGATCACCCGATCCAGAGACACATAATGATCACCGTTATTTCGCAGGGCCATGCGCGCCGCGTTAATGGCCTTAATGGCCCCCATGGCATTACGCTCTATGCAGGGTATCTGTACAAGGCCGCCTACGGGATCGCAGGTCAATCCGAGGTTATGCTCCATGCCGATTTCCGCGGCGTTTTCAACCTGCTCCGGCGTGCCGCCCAACACTTCCGTGAGCCCGGCGGCTGCCATCGAACATGCAACACCCACTTCACCCTGGCAACCGACTTCCGCGCCTGAAATTGAAGCGTTCTTCTTGTACAGGAGACCGATTGCGCCCGCCGCCAGCATGAAGTCGACAATGCCTGCATCATCGGCGCCCGGACAGAAGCGTTGGTAATAATGAAGTACTGCCGGGATAATGCCGGCGGCACCATTGGTCGGTGCCGTGACTACCCGACTGCCGGCGGCATTTTCTTCATTAACGGCCAGAGCATAGAGAGTGACCCAGTCCATGGCGATCAGGGGATCGGCGTCTACAGAAATCGGTTGTCCCTGCAGGCTTTCATACAATGAGGCCGCCCGGCGACGGACATGCAAGGGTCCAGGCAGCGTTCCATCTGTCTGGCAACCACGCATGACGCACTCCTGCATGATCTGCCAGCGTTGCAACAGTCCGCTGCGTATTTCAGCCTCGCGACGCCACGATCGCTCATTGATCAGCATGAGGCTGCTGATGCTTTGCCGGTTCAGTTTGCATTGGGCGATAAGCGCGGTAGCACTTTGAAACGGGTGGGGCAGAGAGATACCACGCTGTTTCGCCGGATACCCCGGGATACTGTCAGGATCAAAGACGAATCCGCCGCCGATGGAATAACTGGTTTTGCTCCGGAGTGTCTCCCCCTGGTCGTCATAAGCGGAAAATTTCATGCCGTTCGGATGTGCCGGCAATGAATGACGTCGGTCGAAAATCAAATCACGGGTCATATCGAAACCGATTTCCTTTTCTCTCAGCAGTGACAGCGTTCCGCGCTCACGAATACGCGCCAGCCGCTGATACATCGTGTCAATGTCAACGGTTTCAGCACGTTCGCCCTCCAGCCCGAGCATAATTCCGCGGTCCGAGCCATGAGCCCGGCCGGTCAAACCGAGGGAGCCGTACAGCGTTGCGCTTACCCTGACAGTTTGTTCCAGCAGACCATCCGCCCGCAGTTGTTCGGCGAACTGAAGGGCAGCCACCATCGGGCCCATCGTGTGTGAGCTGGATGGGCCGATGGAAACTTTGAACAGATCGAAAATGCTGATAGCCATGACCTACACCTCCTGATAGCTAGGATCAGCATAGGTGGTGCCTCAGCGAAGATTTATCCGGTCACGACCTGGACCGGTATGAGTGCGACACGTGAGTTATCAATAATCCAGCCTCAGTCGACGGTCAGACAGACGATGTGTCGGCTCCGGCCCAGAGAAAAATCCAGGGCCTAATGGTGCAGGGCCTCGGCGAGCGGCTGCTCGGGTGTTAATTGCTTGTCTGTTTTTGCAGGTTACATGTTATTGTAGACAAAAGGTGTGCTTGCTACTCTTGCATGACAGGGGGAGTAATGGCTAAGCGACCGGAAAACCGGAAAATAGGAATTCTGATCTATCCGGAAGCGGAGGTGCTGGATATCACCGGCCCGCATGAAGTTTTTTCAATGGTGTCGGGTTTTCAACAGCAATATCAATTATCAACGCCTTATGAAGTCTTTCTGATCTCGAATTCTTTGAAACCGGTAAAAATGTCTTCCGGTATGAAATTACAGCCGGACTACCGATTTGAAGACTGTCCATTACCGTTGGACACATTGATTATTCCCGGAGCGGAGACTATCGAACAGGCTTTAAAGAAACCAGCATTGCTGGACTGGATCGAACAGCAAGCCAGCGAGACAAGCCGCCTGGTGTCTATCTGTACCGGTGCTTTCTTCTTGGCTGAATTGGGACTGCTGGATGGGAAAAAAGTGACAACTCACTGGGGTTATTGCCAGCTTCTGCAAAAATCATATCCGGGACTCGAAGTCGTCCCAGACGCTATTTATATCAAAGAAGGCAACATCTATACCTCGGCCGGCATTACAGCAGGAATGGACCTGGCCCTTGCCCTGGTTGAGGAAGATGTAGGCAAGGAAATCTCGATGAGCATTGCACGGAAACTGGTGCTCTTTTATAAAAGACGGGGAGGTCAGAATCAATTCAGTGAGTTTATCCTGTCACAGTCCAAAAGTTTCTTTAACGAATTGATTGACTGGGCTATTCAGAATCTCTCCGGGGATCTTTCTATTGAAGAACTTGCCAGGCAGGTGAATATGAGCCCGCGTAATTTCACCAGGCTGTTTAAAAAAGAACTTGAAGAAACACCGGCCAGATTCATTGAAAAGCTTCGCCTTCACCATGCCAGGATATTACTGGAAAACAAAACATCTTCCTTGAAGGAAGTGGCGGGTCAATGCGGATTTAAAAGCGAAGAACAAATGCGTCGGGCATTCCAGAGGGAGCTTTGTGTCACTCCCCGGGAATACCGCACCAGATTCTAATCATTGCCGGTTTATGTGCCGGCACATTCCGGCCTTAGGTTATTTTCCTGACAATATTCAACAATACCATTGGACTTCAGTTTGGCTACAAGGGGCTCTACGATTTGCAGAATATGGGCCGGGGTGGTTTCGGGCAGACCTGCGGAAAAAGGCGGCTCCGGACTGTATTGAAATATCAATTGCATTGCCTGGGCAACATCCTCTCCGACGACTTCCTTGATCAGGGTAAAGGCAAAATCCAGCCCCGCTGTAATCCCGCCGCCCGTCATCCGGTTACGGTCGATCGCTACACGCTCATTAACAACCGTTACATTGGGATAACTTGCAAGACAATCTTTCCAGCCCCAGTGAGTCGCCGCCTTGTAGCCGTTGAGTAAACCAGCCTCTGCCAGAAACAGGGAACCGGTGCATACGGAGGTAACATATCTGGCGTTCTGACCCGCCTTGCGGATGAAATCGATGGTTTCGCTGTCTTTCAGGGTATCCAGCGTGTCCGCTGCACCTGCAATAACCAGAATATCGATGTCCGGACAATCATCGAAACCAAAGTTTGCCGTCAGAATAGCGCCGGAATCCGAAACCAGGGGGTCTTTTGTTTTAGCAAAGAGAAAGGTGTTGAATTGCTCCACATAGGAAAATATCTGATGCGGAGCGTAAGCATCCAGCATCGTAACCTTAGGATAGATAAACACACCTACATTTAATTTTGTCATTGGAATCACCCTGCGGCAGAAAAGGCCACAAGGTCATACTAGCCAATATTGCAGCGGCATCAATGACATTGAACCTGCAAAAAAGGCCAAAAATCGGACCGGGAGGCTGGTGGAATCCGTGTGGCCATACCGCTGTTCGTGGTTATTGTTCACGATATTCACGGCCTTACTGGCCCAATATAAATGGGCGCGATCAGCGTCTGTCAGTATTAACGGTTAAATCAGTCCCGCGTTATGGGAAGTCCGGCATTCTTTAAATCCTCAAAACCGGCGTCGGCAGAAATGGCATTAGCGTAGCCCATCTCCTTGAGCCTGGCCGCAGCCAGAGCTGAACGGCCGCCTGATGAACAGTAGATGACGATACGGCTGTCCTGATCCTCCACCAGATCCTCTATCTTGAATTCCAGCAGGCCACGCGGCACCTTGATAGCACCAGCGACGCTGCCTTTTTCCCATTCATACGGCTCACGCACATCAAGGAAAATGGCATCCCGATCATACAACGCCCGGCACTCGTCGGCGTCAACCGTGCCGGTTTCCCCGCTGGCGGCCTGAACCAGTTCGTCTTTTGTCACTACAGTCTGCATAACAAGCAATTCTCTAGAATTACAGGTGGTTATTCCTGTGAGACCGCGTAGCCTACCAATAGTTTTTTGGAATTCAGCAGTCGATATCTCGCGTTATCAGATCGACCATTCTGTTTAATAAGTACGAGTCCCATGGAGGTGGTGTATAAAAATGGAACCTGTTTAATAATTGGTTTCTACGTGATTGCTACACATATTAAGACCGGTACCTCCAGCTAATTGCGGGTTTAATATTATTACATGTCGTCACATACATGCCCGTTGGAGTAATCCTTCTCCAAATCAGCCATTGTGGGTATCTGCTGCATTATTCTCTTTGCCATCTCACCGCATTTTTTCATTTCCTGCATTTCGTGGGAGGCACTGATTTCTTTTCCGTGCTTGATGGCAACGTTTTGCGCCTGGTCATGTTTGCCCGCGGCACAGAGCGCCTTAATCTCCTTGTTCATGGTCTCGGCTCTGGCGGCGAGCGCTTCCAGCCTGGATTGATCAATCCTGGACATACATTCCTGCGTCTTCCGAGCCTGTTCCATTAATTGCTGTCTTTGTTCGTCACTCATGCCATCGCCGGCCTGTATCGTTATGGCTGGCGATAAGAACAGGGCAAACAGCAGGGATCCAAGAGCAAGTCTCTTTGCATTCATGATAGCTTCTCCAGAGGAATCATACTGCGTTATCAGGTGTAAAGTGTTGAAGTCTGCGCCCGCAGAGTCATGGGCTTGCATTCAATACCGGCAAAGGCATGTGCAGCGAGGCACATACGGCACGCAAGAGTTCTGTTTCCGCCAGTACAGTTTCGCTGCCGTGAGTAATGGTAGCAACCATGGCCCGCAGCAGACGCTGCTTGTCATCCGGCCGCAGTTTGTCGAGCCTGTCGAGGGCCGTGTCCAGACGCTCCGGCCAGTCCGTGCCTGCCTCAGCCACAGTATCAGTTTCGATGTGTAATGTTTGCAGGCCGGCTGTCAGAGCGGCAGCCGCCGCTGCCTGGTCCTGTCGATGACCGTGCTGAGCCAGGATGGCAAGCAGATCGCGGGCCTCGTTGCTGCAATCAGCCAGCCTGCGCCGTCCGGTGCTGTGAGACTGTGCCGGATGCCGGGCGTCAGTGAGCTGCGTTTCAAGCAGGCTGGCGAGGGTGTACTCGAATACATCCACCCGGCTGTCGGCATGACTCAGCCGGTCGATCAGGGCCAATAATTCCGCCAGTTCGGCCTCGGGTCGGCGGCGCAGGGCGGGGAAGGCGATTTCCAGCAGTGGAATACGCGACTCCGGCGGCAGGTTCGGCTCGGTGTTCAACAAGGTCCTGACCTGCGCTTCACTCTCGCCGCCCAGGGTCTCTGCGACCATCAGCAATTGCCGCTCACGGATTTCAGGATCACGATCAATGAGGAGGTAGCAAACCACTTCCGGTGCCCACTCATCAGAGTGGGCCGCACGTTCCAGTGTCCTGGGAATGGCCGCGGCCAGGAACGCGGCAGTCAGCACCTGGTCCAGGCCGGGCTGGCCGATCTGCTCGATGATTGTGTCCGGATCCAGCGGCAGGCCGCCCGGACCCCTCTGACGGGGTTCTGCTGCAGCAGCTTCTTCCTGTGCGGCGCGTTTCGCTTCCGAGTGACGCTGCATTTGCTCGCGGATGGTTTTGAGTTCAGCGGGATCGAAGCCCGGCTCGATGGCCCGGATGCGTTGCACCAGCGGCGGATGAGTGGCGAACAACTGCTGCGCGAGACCTCGGGCGAACAGCATGTGCGCCACTTCCTCGGTATCGGCTTCCAGGATCGAGCCCGCATTGGCTGCACCAATCTTCTTCAGGGCACCGGCGATGCCTTCGGGCTGGCGCGTGAACTGTACCGCTGAGGCATCGGCAAGGTACTCGCGCTGACGCGAGACCGATGCCTTGATCCAGCGGCCGAAGAACAGCCCGATATAGCCAACCAGCAATAGCGCCAGTCCGAGCATGGCGGCGCCGGCGGCGTTGCGACCGCGCGAGCGGCGTGTGGAAAACAGCACATAGCGGCCGATGATCGCCAGTACGAGAATTCCGAACAGCAGGCCGATGAGGCGTATATTGACCCGCATGTCGCCGTTCAGGATATGGCCGAATTCATGCGCCACTACACCCTGCAGTTCATCGCGATTGAGACTTTCCAGCGTGCCCCGGGTCACGGCGATGGCCGCATCGGCGGGAGAGTAGCCGGCCGCGAATGCATTGATCCCCTGTTCCTGCTCCAGAACGTAGATCTCCGGTACTGGTATGCCTGATGCGATGGCCGTTTCCTCCACGACGTTGCGCAAACGCCGGCGCAGGGGATCGCTGGTATCCGGTTCCACCAGCGTACCGCCGAGTTCCCGCGCCACTTTGCCGCCACCGCTGCGCAGGCTGGCACTGCGGTACAGACTGGCGATGCCGATAACGCCGCCTGTGAGCAGCGAGGCCCAGAGAAGCAGATCAAGGTGTCGACTGATGAATACCTGCGAGAAGAAGGGTTCCTCGATGGTCTCGACCCGGCCGAAGGCAATCAGCACGATAACGTTGACAACCAGGATGATGGCGATCACGGCGAGCGAAAACAGCAAAATGAGTCCGCGAGTCCGGCGCCGTGCCCGGTCCTGATGCTCGAAAAAATTCATACCGTTATATTATTGAAACGAGACCTGTACCGCTTCGCGCTTCTCGGGCTCTTCGATCTCCAGTAATTGCGCGGGCTGGAAGTTCATGCTGTTAGCGATGAGGTTGTTCGGGAACACTTCACGCATATTGTTGTAGTTCATCACTGCATCGTTGAACGCCTGCCGTGCGAAGGCCACCCGGTTCTCGGTACTGGTAAGTTCCTCGGATAACTGCATCATGTTCTGATTCGCCTTGAGGTCGGGATAGTTCTCCGACAGCGCGAACAGCCGCCCCAGTGCACCGGACAATCCCTGTTCGGACTGTGACAGGCGCTTCATTGCCTCGGGATCGGTGGGATCGGCAGAAGCTTCCTTCAGGCTGCCGAGTGCCTGGTTGCGCGCCTGGATGACCGCTTCCAGGGTCTCACGCTCGTGCTTCATATAGCGTTCAGCTACCTTGACCAGGTTAGGAATCAGGTCGTAGCGGCGTGTGAGTTGCACATCGATCTGGGCGAAGGCGTTCTTGTAGCGGTTGCGGGCAGTGACCAGCCTGTTGTAAAGGACAACGGCGAATACCACCACCAGGAGAATAAGGCCGGGTAAAATCCATTCCATCTCAGCAGTCCCCATGAGTAATCAATGGCTACAGTCTACCTGCCACAGTCGGCAGGGGCGAGGAGTCAGCCGGGAAGAGGGCGCCGGAAACTAGTGGGAGTGATCATGGTCATGTTCGTGGCCATCTGCATGATCGTGCTCATGGCCACCGGCAGCCTCATTATCATGATGATAATGATCCTCCGGATCCGGCAGACGCTCCACGCCGAGACCATGCACATAGACATTTTTCGCACCGAGGTAGCCGGTTGCGGCAAGACTGACGAAACCTGCCAGCAGAAACAGCAGTAACGGTATGCTGCCTCCTTGCTGCCTATTCCGTTCGAATACGGACAGGAACGAGGCCAGCAGGAACAGACCCAGGGTAATCAGGGCCCAGAATCGATGCACCTGCATGGCTTCGTGACCGGCGGTGTCATGTACCACGGTTTCAAAGGCCTGCCAGCCGGTCAGAACGCTCAACACGGCAAATACGGTACCTAGCCATAGATTCCAGCGCGCGGCCAGAGTCATGCGGGCAGTCAGGGGGAGTCGCGCCAGCATCCGCGCGATCACAAACAGCACGACCGAGACCATCAATAGGCCAATGGCGAAATGCACTACGAAGGGATGCCAGTTTGGGATGATTTCGATCATTTTCCAGCGCTGCTGACAGAGAGAAGCCGGACCTGAGTATGCTGGACACTGTACGAGATGCTTCTGGCTGCAGTCAAACAGAAGTCTGTTACTGGTGGAGCGCTTCGATCGACCATATCAAGCCCTAAGGCTCAGCAAACTGTACCTTGTAATATAAGCTAATAACTTACAAAGTTGTCCACAAAAAGTACAAAAAAACACCCGGTAACCGCTTTAACTAATGGCGAAGTAATAGTCGTCCGCCTTGATTGGTTTTTCCAGACGCGCGGGCTTTTAATTTGAGATTTATATTCATGGAACCGGGCCATGGAAAATGGCTCGGCTTTTTTGTTCTTAATGTCCACTCTGAAATCAGAAACATGGTGTGCGATGCATGTGCGCGGTGAACATGCACGTATCAGGATTGGGTGGTATGAAAATTGGTAGTCAAGTCAGCAATTGCCGGTATCTTGTTGCACACCACTTTCCCCTGTATTTATCGATTTGTTGGCTGTAGTCCAGGAAAGAGGGAGCAAGAAATTTCTGCCAAAATACAACCATAAACTGTGTGGCGATGTTGTAAATTACATCCTCAAAATTGATGCAGGATCACGCTGAAGGTCAGTCCCGATTCCAGGGATTATCGTTATGATTCCCAAACTCTTCTTCTTCATCCTCCCATTCAAAACGCCGGCGCTCGGGCAACGGATCACGACGCCAGAGCAGTAAGGCGCAGAGGGTGCCGGCAATCGCGCCATACAGGTGATATTCGAATGAGATCCCGGGAGACTGGGGAAAGACACCCCAGATCATGCCGCCATAGAGAAAGAAGGTGAGCAGCGTCAGCGCAATCGACTGTCTGTCGCGGCGCAGGATCCCGACGATGAACAGGAAAAACATCAGTTCATAAATCAGGCCACTGGCGCCGATATATGTGGCTTCGCGTGCAAACAGCCACACACCAAGCCCCGAGCCCAGCCAGATCACGGGTATTGCTATCCGGGCCGCCCTGGGCATGCCATAGATCATTCCCATTCCCAGGATGAGCAGAGGCGGGGAGTTGCTGATCAGGTGACCCCAGGAGCCATGCAGCAATGGTGTCGTCAATATACCGGGGAGGCCGATAATATGGCCGGGTTGGATCCCCAAGGGCGCAGCATTCCAGTCGCTCAGCAGGATGGCAAGATGAACGATCCAGATGATGCCGACAAAAGCGGTAACGCCAATGGCGACATGGCGTGAATACCGGATGTCGGTATTGGCTTCTCCTGTTGCCACTGATTCCGGCGTGTCGCGGCCGTCCGGCGGTACGTTGGCGATGGTCAGGTTCTGGTTCGGCGTCAGCAGGAACTCGCCCGCGTGTATCTGGGCGATCTCGCGCAGACCGGTCATCAGGAGATAATCGTCCGTATCCTGCACACGGCCGTTTTCGATGAACAGGGTATAGTGCCAGTGCCATCGTCGCCCTGGATCCAGCCGTAGCGATCGCCGTTATGTTCGAAGTGATAATTACGCGCGGCCTCCAGGGACCAACCTAAACGTCCCTCCAGTTTGTCCTTGAACCAGTCGACACCGCGATCGTCGATCGTGTATTTCATGCGCGCGCTTGCGATCGACCCGGTCACCGTAATCACGCTGGATGGTGACGATCTTCTCGGCCACATCGACGACCTGCTCCGGCTGGCGACATCGCCCAGCCGCGGATAGGTCGTGGGGTCGTTATTCGTCCGGCCCATACCGCGGCCGGCGCGGTTTCTCACCGCCTGCCGATGTAACGGATACAGGACACTTTGTACCGCCAGTATGCCCGTGATGTTCCGCGTGGCGCTCACAAACATGGCCGTCGCGTTTGCATTGATGATACAAGTTATTGTTTTAAAAGGTTATTATGTATCTGGCACCGGTATTGCTTATGTTTGCTTCACGTTGGCCGAAGCGCCCCGCGCATGCTGTCATGCATGAGTGAGTGCCGCCGGATGCAGCGCCAATATATCCATAACAAGAGGACACAAGTAATGGCCAGTAGTATCAGAGAATCCGTACTCGATGAGCGGCACCGCCATCTGGGTTGCAAGCTGGACGGCGAAATGTGGAACAACATGGTAATGCCCTGGGATTATTTCACCGATCCGTACGTCGAAGTCGCCGTAATGAGAACGTGGGCAGGTCTTTACGACGTGTCCGGCCTGTACGTGAAACACGTCAAGGGTCCGGACGCCGAAGCCGTGGTCGATCACCTGGTCAGCTGTGACTGCACCGAGTTGAAGGTCGGCCAGGCGGCGCTGGGCTGCGAACTGAACAAGCAGGGTCATATTGTCGATGACATCATGATCAGCCGCGACGGGCCGGACCATTTCCGTCTGACGCATGGCGGGGGCGCCACGCCGGAGTATCTGGAAGCCAGCGCCAAGGGCAAAGACGTGACCGTCGAATTCGATAACGACACGCATATTCTTTCCCTGCAGGGACCGCGGTCGCTGGCTATTCTTGATGCCGAGTGCGATGTGGATCTGACCGCATTGAAATATTTTCACCACACGCCGGCACGACTGTTCGGCTGCGACGTCATTATCGGGCGTGGCGGCTATTCCGGCGAACGCGGTTATGAAATCTACTGCCGGGGCGGCGATGCCTTGTCGCTGTGGGACGCAATTCTGGAGTCTGGCAACAGCGAGGGCGTGATGGCCTGTTCCTGGAATGCACTGGATATCTCCAGGGTCGAGGCCGGATTGCTGTTCTTCCCGTTCGATATGCCGGAGGGCGATACGACACCGTGGGAGATCAATTATGGCTGGTCGGTTTCCGACAAGGGTGACTACCGTGGCAAGGCCGCGGTCATGGCGTCCAGGGGCAAGGAACGCTTCCGACAGACCGGAATTGTTGTCGATCACAGCGAATCAATGCAGATCGGCGACAAGATTTATCGCGGCGACAAGGTGGTGGGTCGCGTCAACAGCCCGACCTATAGCCAGCATCTGATGCAGTCCATCGCACTGGTGCATCTGGATAACGATGCCGCGGAGCTGGGTACGGCCGTGGAAGTGGAAAGTGAGGGCAAGCGTTATCCAGCAACGGTGGTGCGCACGCCATTTTATGATCCGATGCGCCTGCGTACCTACGGTATCAAGTAGAATTGCTATCGTGCCCGGTTAGCTCGCTGGTCAAAACTGACATGGCCGGGCCGGAAAGCCCGGTCCATGCACTTGATCTGTGTCGCTGACTTTATTAAACAATAATATTCCGGTGTAGTCTGCCGCGAGAATGTTTGCACGGAGGTATCGTCAATGTCGACCGAGTCGCTGCAAGCGGACGAGTTTGATGCGACATGGTGCGAGTCCCTGTCTCTGTTTGAAGGGGTGGATAGCGCCGTTGTCGTCTTCGAAGAGGGCATGCCGGTCTACGCCAACCGGGCCGCCCGTAATCTGCTTTGCCATGCACTGGATGATCCAGCGGCGGTGTTCGACTGTTTTGTAGGGCCTGATCGCGAATCTTTGCAGGCCCTGATCGACAGGGCACATACTGCGGTAGACCAGACACCAGTGAGCCAGGTGTTGCGACTACGTGAAACTGCCTGCGCGAACAAGGTCAGGGTAAATGCCATTACATTGGATCATCGCGGGCGGTCGCTGCAGGTCTGTACTCTGCTGGCTGACACGAATGTTGACATGCCGGCCCGGATCGGCGCTGCCAATGATAATATGCTGGCACGTCTGGTCAATGGCTTTCCGGGGATGGCGTATCGAAGCCGGGGTGTGGACACCGACATGGAGTTCGTCAGTGATGGTTGCCACGAACTGACCGGCTACAGCGCATCGGCATTGCTGCCCGATGCTGATGTCAATTACCGCGATCTGATTCACCCCGATGACCGTGGCCGTGTCTGGATCGAATTGCATTCGGCCATTGATGAGCGGCGTTGTTTCCAGATCGCTTATCGCCTGTTGGCAGCCGATCAATCCGAGCGTTGGGTCTGGGAGCATGGCGTCGGTATCTATGATGAAGCAGCGCGTCTGACGGCGATTGAGGGTTTTATTGTTGATATCACCGAGCGCCAGCGTACCGAGTCCCGTATCCGTGAGGGCCAGCGTTCACTGGCCGAGCTGGTCAGCAATCTGCAGGGTATGGCCTACCGTTGCAGCCATAGCCGCGAATGGGATATGTACTTTGTCAGTGACGGCTGCTTTCAGCTGACGGGTTATGCGTCATCAGAATTGCTTTACAGCCGCAAGATTGCCTACGGCGATCTCGTTCATCCCGAGGATCGCGATCGCGCAATAGCCGAGGTGGAACAAGCGGTACAGGAAAATCGCCCGTTTCGCGTGATCTACCGAATCATCACTGCTACGGGTCAGGAAAAACTGGTTCTGGACCAGGGCTCGCGCGTGTTTTCGGCAGACGAATCCGTGAACGAGCTGGAAGGCTTCATTACCGAGGTCGACAGTCAGTTTATACCGCCCGTCTAGTTGCCGCGTGGTGTCTGTATGTTGTAGTTCTTCAGTTTCCGGTAAATCGTGTTACGGCTGACATTGAAGCGTCGCGCCACGCGGGCGATATTCCAGTAATCGGCTTCCAGCGCCCGGATCAGGGCGTCACGTTCGGCACTTTTGAGAGGATTGATCGCTGCGTCCTGGACGGCCGCTTCGCCGCCAGTGGATGGACCAGGCATACTCGCCTTGCCGTGCCCGGCGCCGGCACGCGGCCGTATGCTGGCAGGTAAATCATCGACAGAAATGGTTTCGCCGTCATGCAGCACCAGCAAGGTTCGCAGTACATTACACAGCTGGCGCAGGTTGCCCGGCCAGTCATGCTGCTCCAGCCACTCGACGGCTGCATCGTCGATTGCAATCGACTCGCCGTTGTTTTCCATGACCAGCATGCGCTGAATCAGCTGGCGCTTGTCCTGGCGCTCACGCAGTGCCGGCAGCCTGATCGCTACGCCCTCAAGACGGTAATACAGATCTTCGCGAAACTGACCATGCGCGATCATGGCCGGGAGATCGCAATGCGTGGCGCTGACAAGCCGTATATCGACCTTGACAGGTGTGTCACTGCCGAGTGGCAGTACCTCGCGTTCTTCCAGTACCCGTAGCAGGCGACCCTGCAGAGCCAGCGGCATGTCGCCGATTTCATCCAGAAACAGCGTGCCGCCGTCGGCCTGGACTATCTTGCCGCGGCTGCCCTCGCGACGTGCGCCGGTGAAGGCGCCACCCTTGTAGCCGAACAATTCACTTTCTATCAGCGTTTCCGGAATCGAGGCGCAATTAACCGCGACATAGGGTGCAGCGGCGCGATTGCTTTCGTTATGCAATGCCTTGGCAAAAAATTCCTTGCCGGTGCCGGTTTCGCCATACAGCAGCACGGGAATGTCGTGATCGACAATGCGGCGGGCGTAGTGAATGTTTCTGGCCATGGTCGTATCGCCGAATTCGAGATCTTCGAGCCTGACAGTGCCGAAGTTGCCCCGGCTGTAGCTGCCCTTCTGTTGCCGGCTGGCCGCCGGCTTTTTCTGTCGATCCGACTGGCGGTTGGTGGTGTCAGGCTGCCTGACCCTGGCGTAGAAACGCCGGCCATGTCTGGTTTCATAAACCGGCCGCGCCGTGGCCGCAGTGTCGGCGCCTTGCCCGGCGAGCGTTTCCAGCGTGGTATTGAACAGTTCGCCGATGTCGCGGCCGATCATCTCCGCCACGCTGGTGTAGCCGAGTTGATACATGGCACTGCGGTTCGCCGCCTGAATACGGCCATTGGCACCGATGGCGAGCAGGCCCTCGCCCTGTGCCATGATGAGTTCCGGCTGACCGTGAAAGCGCACGGTCACTGCCGATGTATGCTGGTCGAGCAGGTAGCGGTTCTCGATCAGTTCGCTCGTCATCTCCAGTAATACCAGCGTATGTTCGGACACGTTGTCCGCCTGGCTGTAGGCGCCGAGGGCAGCGATGACCTGGCCGTGCGGATTCAGGATCGGGCTGGCGGCAGCAGCCAGAGGCCGATTGCGTTCGAGAAAGTGCTCCTGTGCCCGGACGATGATTGCCTGGCCATCCACCAGGCAGGTGCCAATGGCATTGGTGCCCTGATGCGATTCACCCCACAGGCTGCCGAGCTGCAGGCCGAGTTTCTTTGCCATGGCGTTGAAGCGCTGGTCACCGGAATAGTTGAGCACAATGCCGTGACTATCGGCCAGCAGCAGGTCATGGCCAGTGCCCGCCGTATAGCGCAGCAGGTTGGTGATCTCGAGACGGCAGATGGCGAGAAAATCGGCCAGGCTGTGCTGGCGTTCCTCTAGCTGTTCGCGCCCGAGACAGTCGGTGCGGGCGTCGTTTTCCGGCGCCAGTCCGTATTCTTTCAGGCAGCGAGTCCAGGACCGACAGATGCGCGCGTCGTTGAGCTGTTGCCGCCCGGCAATCACCGCGCGGACAAATTCGCCATGCTGGCTTTTTGATGCGGTCATGTTTGCACTTCACGGCCCCCGGCCGTGCTTCAGCCCCACCGTTCCGGTAACGAAGCGCCAGTAATGTACCGATAATGTAACAGAGTGTAATGCCTGATGGCAGCTTTTTACTTCGTCCGTCGCTATCGCTTTTGCGCCTGTCGCAGTCCAGTGCCTGGGCGAGTCCGGCAGCTGGGTTGGATAGTTAATAAAAACATGCAGTTGGCAAAAATATCCCCGCCAACTTAGCAGGGTGCAGACACGGCTTCGGCGGGGAAGGTCAGACTGGCACGCGAATTGTATATAGATATCAGGAGAAGAAGTTTCCCATAAGTGAATTGACTTATCTGTGTCAGTGGCCGGCGTGTACCAACCATGTTTGATGGACCGCTGCCGGGGTCAGGGCGCTGTCGGCAACAGGTGTTGGCTGCGCCGCGAACCTGGGTAGAAGTCGTGTAACAAGTCGGAGGTCGTAGTTGCAATGAGTAAAGGATTCAGGAGCAAGCCCGTATATACCGAGCTGGTACCGGATCGTTCGGGTATCCAGCATCTTCTGGTTGGCGAGGGGCAGGGGGCAGAAGCGCTGCTCAATCTTTGCCGTGCCTGGCAGGATGATGCCGAACAGCCGGTGTACGACATTTTCTATTATGACAGCGCCGATCGCCACTGGGTCAGCGCGCTCAATGAGCAAGCCCGTGATGCTGTCGCTATCTTCACCAGCCAGGACAGCCTGGTAAACTCGCTGAAGCGTAAACTTGCCGCCGTCCACATGGGCACGCGTCTGTATGTGGCCGGCAACGAAAGCTTTATCTGGACGGTGGTGAATACCGGCCGGGCGGCGGGTATGGAAGAAGACACCATGCAGATGCAGCGATGCGGCACGCTCGCGCGGCCGACGATCTGTGTTCATTGTCAGACCAGGCAGACGAACATTACCACGAACATATATCAATGCCCGGGCTGCGGCTGTCATGTGTTCGTGCGCGATCATTTTTCCCGGCGCCTGGGCGCCTATCAGGCGGTCTGTGTCGACGCCGAAAACCCGGGGGTATTGCCGCCGGTAGAGGAGCTTTATCCATGACCCGTCAGGCCAGTATTCCGGTGCGTGTAGCCGATATCAGGCAAGCCACGCCGTTCGTTAAAACGTTCACCTTTCAACCGATCGATGGCCGGCCGTTGCCGAGATTCTCGGCCGGCAGTCACGTGGTCGTGACCATGGCTGGTTCTGGTGAGGAACGGACCCATCGCAATCCCTATTCGCTGATGAGTTCGCCGTTTGAGTCCGCCTACTATCAGGTGTCCATACGTCGCGAGGATGAAGGCCGCGGCGGCTCTCTTTATATGCATAACCATGTCAGGGTTGGCGACGAGCTGCAAGTAACACCGCCGACCAATTTTTTTGGCATCGACAAGCTCGGCCACAAGCATATCCTCATCGCCGGCGGCATAGGCATAACGCCGTTTATGGCCCACTTGATCGAGCTGACGCATGAGGGACTGGACTACGAGTTGCACTACGCCTTTCGCAACGTTGAAAACGCTGCTTTTCATGATTACTTTCAGTCGCGGTACCCGGATAACGTCCACTACTACCCCGCTGACGAGGGTGTACATATCGATCTGCCGACATTACTCGCCGAGCAGCCGCTTGGCACGCACGTTTATGTATGCGGTCCGATCGGCATGATTGAGGCGGTTACCGCCAGCGCACAGCAGCTGGGCTGGCCCGCCAGCCATGTCCATTACGAGGAATTTGCCGCCCCGCCGGTGGGCAAGAAGTTCACGGTCGTGCTCAACAGGAGTGGACGCGAGATCGAGATACCCGCTACGGCAGGTGTGCTCGAGACGCTGGAAAACGCAGGGCTCGAACCCAGTTGCCTCTGCCGTGGTGGTGTCTGCGGCGAATGCGAGACCGTCGTTATCGAGGGAGATATAGATCACCACGACCATTTTCTTTCTGACGAGGTCAAGGCCAGCAATAAACGCATGATGATATGTGTGTCACGCGCCCATTCCGATCGCGTTGTGCTGGATCTGTAGGTCGCACCCCCATTAATTGAGTTGGAGAAACTGTTATGTCTGCGCAAGTTAAAATACATGATCCCAAAGTCAAACCGGTTGAGACATTCCGGGACGACTTCACCTACAGCAACAGCCCCGAGGCGATCCGACGCTTTCCGTTTCCGTTCCACGAAGACAAATACATGTACTCGGTAAATATCGAGCCTCATGCGACCGGCAGCGCCGGATCGGTTTTTGCGCCGGCATTTGATATCGACGAGCATTATTTATCCGAGATTGCGGAGCGCCGGCTGGTGCTGGAAGAAAACCCGAATCGGTGCAAAGTGCTGCCGCACATGATGGAAGCCCAGTGGGACACCCTGGAATTGTTGATGGAGTCGCTGGCGCATGATTATCCGCAGCATTTCAAGCTGACCCGTGACGGCCAACGCTGGACCTGGGAAAACAGGTTGCTGGGGATCAAGGACACGTTCACATTTGATGATGCCAGCACCCTGCCGTATGAGCCGTTCGAATACATAACCCGTCAGGCGCAGGGCGATTTCACCCTGCATGGACAGCGCAATAACATGCTGTATATGGACGGCGGCATGGTGACCTGCCAGGCTGACTGGTCATTGCAGTTCGATCTGGGTATGGACTTTTTTGAGTGGCACGCTCCTGTACCGAAGGCACATGAAATGGGCATCTTTGAGCGGGCACTGAAGTTCCTGCTCAAGCTACAGGTAGGCCAGCCGGTGCGGCGCCTGAACTGGACCATGACAATCAACCCGCGCATGGATACCTCGCCGGAGAACTATCATAAGTGGGGTATCGATCGTTCCAGGGTGACACCCGAGAACGTGGGCGAACTGGCGCACCTGCGCGTTGAATTGCAGTCGCTGTTTCGCCTGCCGCGCAGTAACGCGATCATTTTCAGCATCCGCTGCTATCTCATCAGCATGAACGAACTGCTGACGGTGCCGAAGTGGACCAAACGTTTTAACCGGGTGCTGCAAAGCCTGCCTGACGAACTGGCCGAGTATAAGGGACTGATTGGTTATCGGCCGCTGGTGATCGACTTTCTGTCGCAATACGATGACGGCGCCGAGACCACGCCGGGTACCGCGTCGGAATAAATCTCGCTCCAGCGCCCGGTGCATGGCTGCCGTGGTCGGTTGCCGGCCTCCGCCCAGCCAGCCGTAACCGGTTTGAATTGACGGGCCGGGTTTGTTGGGATTGCAGTGATCGATTTCCGACTTGGCCTTAAACGGAGTGGATACGGTCGCAGGACCGAATGGTTTCCGGAGTCAAGTGTTACCCATGTGTCCGGAAAGGACCTGATTTAATTGGCGCCCGGGCAGGGCGAGCAGAAACCGAATGTCCGGTGGACATTCGCAGCTCAGCGAGCGCAAGGCCAGGGATGGCCGAGCTGGAATACAGCCAGGGAGAAGTTCACCCGCGCCGTGCACGGCTGTCGAACTGCGCGGTTCGTTGATGCGGTCGCATGTGCGCCATGGAATCTAAAACAATTAAACGTTATTTAACATAATAGATATTCTGCGAAGTATTGGAATATGGCAATCAACGGTTACCCAAGCCTGTTAAGCCAGTCCCCTAACGGGATTCTGTGCCGGTCATGGCCAGCTCCGGTGTGCTGGACTGGAATTGCGCTTCGTAATGGCTTTTAAGAATAGAAGTCCCAAGAGCTGCGTTGCGCATGAGCATCGCGACGGTCACCGGGCCGACTCCACCCGGCACCGGTGTTATCCAGCCCGCCACATTCTTGCAGGAGTCAAAATCACCATCGCCCACCAGTTTGGAGCGGGAGTCTTCGCCCGTAATTCGGTTAATGCCAATATCAATCAGGACTGAGCCGGGTTTCAGCATGTCACCGGTTACCAGTCCCGGCTTTCCGACAGCGACAAAAACCGCGTCGGCACGTTTGGAATGTGTCGGCACGTCCCGCGTCATGTGGTGACAGACGGTAACCGTGGCGCCTTCCGCCATTAACAGAAAAGCTATGGGCTTGCCGACAATTTCGGAATGACCAATCATCGTGACCTCAAGGCCTTTGAGCTGCAGTCCGGTGCGCCTGAGTAATTCAACAGATGCAAGCGCGGTACAAGGCCCCATCCTGAGCTCGTTATACACAATATTGCCGATCGAAGCCGGATGCATGCCTTCAATGTCTTTCAGTGGATGGATGCAATCCTGCAGCGCTTTAACCGGGATATGGTCAGGAACCGGGCGTTGTAACATGATGCCTGTTACGCGGGGATCAACATTCATTTGTGCTATCGCAGCGCGCAGTTCGCTGACGGATATGGAGGCCGGGTAGGCTTTTTCTTCGAATTCAATACCGACCTCTTCCGCTTTGGCCCTCTGATTACGTACGTAGGCTTCTACAGCAGAACTCTCTCCCACCTTGATAGATATCAATCGGGACGACCAGCCAGCTTCAGAAAGGTCGTGTACTTTAGCTGATACCTCCTGAAGTATTTCTGCCGCGATACTGCGTCCATCCAATATTTGCGCAGTCATCTGTTACTCCATTTTATTAAGTGAAATACAGCGTGAAACGCAGACAGCGCATAGAGTTTCACAGCATTTATGAGCGATAAGACTAAAACCCTTGCGTGCAGTACTACATACCCTTTAGGGGGTATTTTTTAAGTGTAGGATTTATAGGGATAGAGCTGCCCCGAAGGGGCGAAGACCATTAAGCGATCGAAATATGTTCCTGATACTGCTGTCCTGGTACAGACAAGAAAAATGGCGTACTTCAATGACTGTTTTAAACAGTCATCCAATATCCTGATTATTTCTCCATGCAGCATGGGGCTCGGAATATCGCATACCGCACCGGAAGCTTTTTGAAATCAATGAGATATAAGTTTATCAGCGTGAAGCTGCCTGGCTGGGCGGATCTGAAGCCGGAGAAACGGTGGATTCTGTTTCACTTTCGCTGCGAAGCAGATTCTCTTTCACCCGTTCCAATATGGACATAACCTGTTCCCGATCCGACTCACTGACACCACGTAAAGCGATGTCACGGGTTTCTTCGGCGAGTTTCCACATCTCATTCAGTATCGGCTCGGCCTTGGCGGTAAGAAAAAGTGTGATTGCACGACGGTCAGTGGGATGATCACGGCGTTCGACCCAACCGGTGGCCTCAAGTCGATCGATCAGCCGGCCCAGCGTTATTGGCTGAACTTCCAGCAATTCAGCCAGCGCGGCCTGATTAATGCCTTCATTGTGTGACAATACACATAACGCCTGCCACTGAGTCTGGGTCAGGCCCAGCGCCTGGGCGCGGCGGTTGAAGTCTCGGCGTAACAGGCGCGCGGTGTCATGCAACAGACAGCCGAAACTCTGGTTTGTGTTGTCATTCGTCATCAGTTTCGATTTGTATCGCCTTCAATTGATTTATATGCATGCTTATAATGTGCTATTGTACCTTTAATTCAATTTAGATGAATTTTTAGCCCGCCAGTGTCTTCTGACAAGGCCAACAGGCCAGGGAATGTGCATAAAAAATAACTCATAATATCAAGTGATTATAATATGATCTTGCGGTTATTTATTATGCTGTTGCTCGTCGGTGCGGTTATCGGCGGTATAGCCTATTACAAGTACGGGCAATGGCAGTCCATGAGTGGAATGAAGTCTCAGGGCCAGCCACCAGCCACGGTCGCCACATCTCAAGTTAATAAAGAGACCTGGCAGCCGGCACTGCAGTCGGTCGGCAGTCTGGTTGCCGTTAACGATGTTTATATTACCAATGAAGTCGCCGGCAAGGTGGCCAGCATTCAGTTCGAATCCGGCCAGCGAGTCAAAGAAGGCGATATCATTTTGCAGCTGGATGCAGAAGTGGATCGCGCCGAGCTTGCCGGGCTGCAGGCGGAACTGCAGCTTGCCCAGGTACAATATGACCGTTCGTCTAAACTGGTCAGGGAACGGAGCGTTTCGCAGTCTGAATTCGATGAAGCCAAGGCGCGTCTGCAAAGTGCCCGTGCCAATACAAGTTCCAAGCAGGCACTCATCGACAAAAAGAAAATCCGTGCGCCCTTCTCCGGCCTGTTGGGGATACGCCAGGTTGATCTGGGAGAATATCTTGCGCCGGGCGGCCAGATTGTGCCTTTGCAGTCCCTGGATCCGATTTATGTCGATTACACATTACCGGAACGTTATCTCGCGGATTTAAGCGAGAAACAAAAGATAGAACTGACGGTTCAGGCCTATCCAGATGAAACCTATTCCGGAATGATAGAGGCGCTGAATCCCGGCGTCGATCCCGGTACCCGTTCTATTCATATACGCGGCGTGCTGGATAACCCGGATCACTCGCTGCGACCGGGCATGTTCGCCGAGGTCCGCACCCTGCTCCCCCGGCGGGACGACATCCTCACCCTGCCGCAACGGGCAATCATCTATGCGCCGTATGGCGATTCCGTTTTTCTGGTGGTCGAGAAAGATGACCAGAAGATTGTACAACGGCGACGGGTCGAGACCGGTGAAGTGCGCAATGGCCGGGTCGAGATTATTAAAGGTCTGGATGCAGGCGACGAAGTGGTCAGTGCCGGTCAGGTGAAACTGCGCAACGACCAGCCGATCCAGATCGATAATTCCATTGAACTCGAGCCTGATGATGCTGTGAATTCACCGTGAAATTCACCGATACTTTCATCAAGCGGCCGGTACTTGCGAGTGTCGTCAGTCTGTTGATTCTTATTATCGGACTGCGTGCCATCGCCGGGCTCGAGGTCCGCCAGTATCCTGAAACCAGGAACACGGTCGTCACTATCACGACACCCTACCCCGGCGCCAGCAGCGACCTGATTAAGGGTTTCATTACCACACCACTGCAACAGGCCATTGCCGAGGCTGATGGCATCGATTTTATGATATCCCGCAGTCTGCAGGGGCAGTCGGTCATCGAGGCCCATCTGGAGCTTAATTACGACCCCAATGCAGCAGTCGCCGAGATCCAGGCCAAGGTTGCAAGCCAGCGCAATGTGCTGCCTGAAGAGGCTGAAAGCCCGATTATTGACAGTACGACCGGCGACGCTACCGCGCTTATGTATCATGCCTACTACAGTGAAACGATGTCGCCGCCGCAGATCACTGATTATCTGTTGCGTGTGGTACAACCCAAGCTGCAGGCTCTCAGTGGTGTAGCGAAGGCCGAAATCATAGGCAACAAGACCTACGCCATGCGTATCTGGCTGGATCCCGAACGCATGGCCTCGCTGGGTGTCACGGCTCAGGATGTTCAGGATGTTCTGAGTGAAAACAACTATCTCGCAGGTATTGGCAAGACAAAAGGCGCTTATGTATCCATCGAACTGACTGCAACCACGGATGTCAGCGAAGAAAAGAATTTCCGCAATCTGGTTGTGCGCTCGGAAGACGGCACGCTCGTGCGCATCCGCGACATCGCAGAAACCGAGCTCGGTGCCGAGACCTACGATTCAATTAACTGGTACAAGGGCACGCCGGCGATTTTCATCGGTATCGAGCCGGCGCCGGGCGCAAATCCCCTGACTGTCGCCGAGTCGGTGCATGAGCAGATGCCGGAGATCCAGTCACAGCTCCCCGAAGGCTTAAACGGGCTTATCGCCTACGACGCCAGTGTCTTTATTGACGATTCCATCGAGGAAGTGTTTATAACGCTGGGCGAAGCCGTGCTGATCGTGCTGCTGGTGATTTATCTGTCACTGGGCTCTCTGCGGGCAGCGATTATCCCGGCAGTCGCCGTGCCCCTCTCGTTAATCGGCGCGGCATTTCTGATGCTGACACTGGGTTATTCGATTAACCTGCTCACCCTGCTGGCAATGGTACTGGCGATCGGTCTGGTCGTGGACGACGCCATTATCGTGGTCGAAAACGTGCACCGGCATATCGAGGAAGGCAAACCCAGGCTTGAGGCAGCGCTCATTGGTGCGCGTGAGCTCGGCCTGCCGATCATCGCCATGACAACGACCATTATAGCCGTGTACGCACCGATTGGTTTCATGGGCGGCCTTGTCGGTGCCCTGTTTACTGAATTTGCCTTTTCGCTTGCTGCAGCGGTACTGATTTCCGGGGTGGTCGCGCTGACTCTGTCTCCTATGCTTTGCTCGCATGTGCTCAAGGATGATCATAAGCCCGGTCCGTTCGAGCGAGGCGTGGAAAAATTCTTTACAGCACTGGCAAACGGTTATCAACGGCTGCTGCATAACAGTCTGAACTATAAGCCAGTGACGCTGATATTCGGCTTCATAGTGCTGATCAGTATTTATTTCATGTATATCACCAGCCAGCAGGAACTGGCACCGGTAGAAGATCAAAGTATTCTGTTCTTCCAGGCCCAGGGTCCACGTACAGCCACCATTGATTACACTCAGACTTTCGGCCGCCAGATTCAGGAAGCATTCGAACAGATCCCGGAATACCATGAAAGTTTCTATATCCTTGGTATGGATGGTGAACCCGCTGTCATTTTTGGCGGATTCAAAATGTCACCCGTGGCCGAACGCCAGCGTTCGCAGATGGCAGTCATGCCAGAAGTGCAATCAGCATTGGATAAGAATCCTGGCTTCCAGATTGCGATCTTTCCGCGCCCCACTCTGCCCGGCGCCAGCCGCGGTCTGCCGGTACAGTTTGTGATCGTCACCGATGCCAGCTATGAAGAGCTGAACCGTGTAGCCGATGAAATGCTCGGCCGCGCACTGCAAAGCGGAAATTTCATGTTCCTGGACAAGTCCATCGAGATGGACAGGCCTATGACCCGGGTTGTCATTGATCGGGATCGAGCCGGCGATTTCGGCATCAGCATGCAGGATATCGGTCGCAACCTGGCCGGACTGCTCGGCGGTAACTATGTCAATCGCTTCAGCCTGGAGGGGCGCAGCTACAAGGTGATCCCACAGGTCATCCGGGAGTTTCGTCTCAACGAGTCCATGCTCAAGGACTACTATATTACCGCGGCAAACGGCGAACAGGTGCCGCTGGACAGCCTGATCAGCTTTGAACAGACGGTGGAACCCAGCCAGCGTACCCAGTTCAACCAGTTGAACTCCCTGGCACTCGAAGGTGTTCCCACGCCCGGAAATTCCATGGGCGATGTAATCAGTTATCTGGAACAGCTGGCCGCAGAAGTCCTGCCAAAAGGCTTTACCTACGACTATCAGGGCGAGGCACGGCAATACGCGGAACAAGGCAGCGCACTGGTCGTGACTTTTTTCCTGTCACTTCTGGTCATCTACCTGGTACTGGCTGCACAGTTCGAAAGCTGGCGTGATCCGATCATCATTCTGGTTTCCGTGCCGATGACGATCGCCGGCGCCATGGGTTTCATAACATTGGGTTTCGCCACGATCAATATCTATACACAGGTCGGCCTGATTACACTGATTGGTGTGATTGCCAAGAACGGTATTCTGATCGTCGAGTTTGCCAATCAGTTGCAGATCCAGAAACAGCTAGCCAAACGCGAAGCGGTAGAGCAAGCGGCTGCCATCCGTCTGCGCCCGATTCTGATGACTTCGGTGGCCCTGATTGTCGCGATGGTGCCACTGTTGACTGCAGCCGGCCCCGGTGCAGTCAGCCGTTTTCATATCGGCCTGGTGGTGGCCAGCGGCCTCGGCATTGGCACGCTGTTTACACTGTTTGTCGTACCCGCCGTGTATTGCCTGATGGCGCGTGATCATGTCAAACGTATGCAGGATGAATCCATTGCCCGGGTCAGCGATGATCCAAGCCCGGCACACGGCTGAACGCTTTCTCTACCCGGCGCAGACTGTCTCAGAACTCTTCAGCACCGACCGGCTGCACCATGATTTCCACTCCGCTGTTGGGATGGTGGCCATGCGTCAGGACACCGTAATGTTGATGGTTGGTCCACAGGAGACGGTTGTCGGCATCCCGAATCTCTGCCCGCATCTCATAGTGGTGCCGGCTATTGATGCGCTCGGGATTGTATTGCAGCGTAAACGGTACCGGTACCTGATGGTCGGAACGCAGTATCACCTTGGCAACGACCGCGTCGGCTGGATTCTGGCTGGTCATATCTTCCAGCTTGATGTAAATGAAGCCGTCCGGTGGCAGGGCGATACGTTCATGATAAGTGACCGTACCGAGGATTTGTCCCAGTTCAATTGCTTCTTCATCCCTGTCGGTCTCGGCCTGACAGCCGCCCAGGCTGTAAAGACCAAAGACCATCAGCAGGACGGCAAGTGATGAATAATTCATCTTCAAGACATCCCCCCTTCGTCCGCAACCGGATCACAATGAATCAGTTACGTCTGTCCGGTTGTGCTCCGGCCGGAAACCTATTCCAATAATATAGGCCGGTATTCGGCGGAATACAGGCCACCCCAGTAGAATTTTTGCCGGCCAAGGTGGCCGGTTTGGTGCGGCGCCCGGCCGTAATAGTCTTTTATGCATGAACACCTGTATTGCCTGTGTCAGGCGCACAGGCCACTCACGGCGTTTTTGTATTTTCTCCAGATCGCGGTCATCAATGTCCCTCCCTGTTTTGAGACTCATTGCCAACTGGTTAGCCGTCGCGACTGCATCCTGGATGGCCAGATTGATACCAACTCCGCCGGCCGGCGACATGGCATGGGCGGCATCGCCAATGCAGAGCAATCCGGTTCGATACCACCGATCGAGCCGGTTGATCTGCACCGTCAACAGCCTGACCTGTTCCCAGTCCTGCAATTCATTGACCGATGCACTCAGATCCGGCACAACATCGATAATATCCTTACGGAAATTTTCAATACCTCTCTCACGTATGTTCACGAATTCCCCTTTGTTGATGAGGTAACCGCACTGCCAGTAACTCCTCCGATTGATAGTGACCAGCAAGCGGCCGCTGCGGAAATGTCCCAGTGAACCGCTTGCATCATCCGTGTTCCGGCTGAGACGAAACCAGAGGACATCAATTGGCACACCGAGTTCACGGACTTCAAGCCCGGCCGAATCACGGAGCTGCGAGTCGCGTCCGTCGGCACCGATAACGAGATCGGCCGTGATCATTAAAGTCTTATCCGGCGTTTCCGCCCGAACACCCGTGATACGGCCACCTTCCTCCAGCAGATCCACGGCTTTGGTTTGCATGTACAAGTGAAAGCCGCGGTAATGACGGCCCTGCGCGGCGATAAAATTCAGGAAGTCCCACTGCGGCAGCAATGCGATGAACTTGCACTGTGTTGGGAGATGTGAGAAATCCGGGCCTGGCAGCGTTTCATCACCAAACGTCATCGAGAGCTGGCTGAGTTGCTGGTGTGGCAGTTCCAGAAACTGTCCCAGCAGCCCCAGTTCGTGCATCAGTTCGAGTGTTGAAGGGTGGATGGTGTCACCACGGAAATCGCGCAGAAAATCGGCATGTTTTTCCAGCACAATCACATCGACGCCGGCACGGGCCAGCAAAAAACCCAGCATCATGCCGGCGGGCCCGCCACCGGCAATACAACAACGGGTGTGCAGGGATTCAGTGTCAGTCACTGGCAATAGAAATTATAAGCGGCGGGAAAAATCCGAGGCACTGTGGATAATGATGGTGTGTGACTGAGTGGGTACATGGCTATATGTCAACCAGATGCCCATTCTGGTAGTCTTCGATCGCCTGCCGCAGTTCGGCTTCGGTGTTCAGTACAAACGGACCGGCCCGGACGATGGGTTCATTGATGGGCTGTGCCGACAACAGTAAAACACCACTGCCACGT
>CAZFUS010000019.1:0-17200 GCA_964522485.1 uncultured Enterobacteriaceae bacterium
TGGTCCGGGCATTAACCAGAAAGGCTTCACCGTCGATCAGGGTTTTATAGACCGATTGGATTCGATGCAGCCGTTCCGGAATACGAGCGACAGCTGCCGGCGTGTCGATCACCGCTGGTAACAGTTGTTCCAGCATGGTCAGTATCAGCTCTGCCGCCTGGCTGCTATCGGTATAGTGCAATACATGCCGTGAGCAGCGTTCGACAATCAGCTGCAGGGTGTCGAAGATTTGCGGGGCCGGTAGCGTGATGGCGAAATTCTGGCGGATGACCTGTTCCAGGGTTGCGGCGGCCGAACACGAAACCAGCCCGGTGCCTGCCTGCGGACCCCGGTGCAGCTGGATCAGGGCCGCGATCGGGGCCGTTGTCCCACGTGGCATCTGATATTCCGGCGCCGTCGCCAGGTAGGCGTAGCGCTGGTTATTCAGCAGGATGTGGTCGTGAATGAATGAACCAACGCCCGGATGACCGAACTTCGGTAATGGCAGCCGAACCCGTGGTGCGATGCCGTTGGCAATGGCCTGACCGGTCTCAATATCGAGCATCAGTACGTCGTCGGCAAAGATCCGGATCCCTTTTTCCGCGCCAAGCGCGGTCAGGGCCGTGACCAGTGTGCTCTTGCCCGCCCGCTGCCGGCTGGGGAAAAAGATGAGCCGGCCTTTGTATTCAACCGCAGCTCCGTGCAGGCACAGTCGGTCAGGGCGGCAGTGCACCGTGGCGATGATGAGTTCCGCGACCAGGCCACAGGCCGCGTCGACTTCATCGGTATACATCTGTGGCTCATCGAGCCACGGCGCATGGATAACATAACCCTGTGGTGTCCGGGCGACGGATAAAAGCTCCTCGCCTCCCGGGCCATTCCCGGAGTCAATAATAAACGACCAGTCATTCAGTACGGCCTCAAGCAGCGGCAGCAAAGTCGCGCAATTGTCGAGCCGTACCGGCTTATCAAACTCGTCGAATGACAGCCACACTGGAGCTACCAGCGTGATGGACGACTGGGCCGGGACGGCCTCGAATAGGAAGGTCTCGAGTAGGAAGGATATGAATGGCGCGAGTATCCGTGCCGACGCGAATGATGATGGCCATGCGCATGGCAGCCGGACAGCATCAGCAGGGCAGGAGCACTGTAGGCGGCAGCCAGGCCAAGTCCGAGTTTTTTCAGCGCCCGCCGGCGCGAACCGTCAGCCTGTCCATTGATCGCTTTTGACATGGTGAATCTCCTTTCATGCTCGTAGTAGTACGTCTCCAGAGAAGTGAACACCGCCTGTCAACAGAATATAGATTATCCACCTGGCCTGGTTCCCTTCTCGGATCGGTACTATCGTTGCAATGTGAACTGCATCAACATTTTAGCTGGATACAGGTTGCGGGAGGTTGGGATAGTTCCCGCGGGGCGTTCGCCCCAATCCCGTTCAAAGCCTATAATATGCAGGTTAATTTATCGTCCATTAGTGCAGAAATTATGAACAGGAGGTATTTTTCGTAATTCTGTTTTACAGCAGGCCCGGGCGGCATTAGCCCTGGTCGTTCAGTATCCCGGCCGTACCGTTGGTAATCACGGGTTACAATGCGATTTAGTTTGAGCCACTATTGAATTCGAAAAGCTTAAGAGACTGATGACAGAACCCGGACAACAATTTGATGTGATCATCGTCGGTGGCGGTCATGCGGGCACTGAAGCCGCCCTGGCTGCGGCCAGAATGGGTGTGCGCACGCTGTTGCTTACACACAGCATCGATACGCTTGGCCAGATGTCCTGCAACCCGGCTATTGGCGGTGTTGGCAAGGGTCACCTGGTCAAAGAGATCGATGCGCTTGGCGGCTTCATGGCTCGCGGTGCCGATTCGGGCGGCATCCATTTCCGCCGCCTCAATGCCAGTAAAGGTCCGGCCGTCCGGGCCACTCGTGCCCAGATTGATCGATCGCTGTATAAAATTGTCACCCGTGAAGTGCTGGAGACGCAGCCGAACCTGTCCATATTCCAGCAGGCGGTTGATGATTTGATCGTCGAAGGTGAGTGCGTTACCGGTGTGGTTACGCAGATGGGGCTCAGATTCCATGCGCCTGCAGTTGTTTTAACTGTTGGCACCTTTCTCGGCGGGCGTATTCACATGGGTGAGACGAATTACCAGGGCGGGCGCGCCGGCGATCCACCAAGCAATGCGCTGGCAACCAGACTCCGCGAGCTGCCGTTCCGGGTCGGCCGGCTGAAAACCGGCACGCCGCCGCGTATTGACGGTCGTACGATTGATTACGATGCGCTGGAAGTGCAGCCGGGCGATGATCCGCGGCCGGTGTTTTCGTTTACCGGTAACATTACTGATCACCCCGAACAGACCGTCTGCCATATCACCTACACCAACGAGTGCACTCACGCCATCATCCGCGCTAATCTGCATCGCTCACCCATGTTCAGCGGCGAGATTGAGGGCATCGGGCCGCGCTACTGTCCATCGGTAGAAGACAAGGTTGTACGTTTTGCCGACAAGACAGCGCATCAGATTTTCATTGAACCGGAAGGATTGCGTGCGACCGAAGTCTATCCGAACGGTATTTCGACCAGTCTGCCGTACGACGTACAGAACGAACTCGTGCGCAGTATCGCCGGGTTCGAAAACGCGCACATCACCCGGCCGGGTTACGCTATCGAATATGATTACTTCGATCCCCGCGATCTGTATCCATGGCTGGAAACACGCTTTATTCACGGTTTGTTCTTCGCCGGCCAGATCAACGGTACGACCGGTTATGAAGAAGCTGCTGCCCAGGGCTTGATTGCGGGACTCAATGCTGCGCGCCGCGTGCAGGAACACGAACCCTGGAGTCCGGGCCGCGACCAGGCCTATATCGGCGTGCTGATCGATGATCTGATCACACGCGGGACGACGGAACCCTACCGCATGTTTACAAGCCGGGCTGAATATCGCCTGCAGCTGCGCGAGGACAACGCCGATCTGCGGTTGACAGCGCGAGGCCGCGAACTCGGCCTGATCGGCGATGAACAATGGCGACTGTTCGACGTCAAGCGTACGAGTCTTGATACAGCGATGCGGCGACTGGAGACTACGTGGTTGAGCCCGGCCAGACTGCCGGCGGACGTCGCCGAAACGGTGCTTGGCCAGACTCTGAAAAAGGACATCTCCCTGTGGCAGTTGCTGAGCCGGCCGGAAGTGGATATCGACACCCTGCGACGCCTCCCGGTTGACCTGCCCGAATGGCCGGCGGCGGTAGCCGAGCAGCTCGAAATCCAGGCCCGATACCGTGGTTATATCGATCGCCAGAGCGCCGAGATTGAGCGCAATCGCCGCAACGAGGATACGCTGTTGCCGGCCGATCTCGACTACGATCAGGTACGCGGGCTGTCGGCAGAAGCACGGCAGAAGCTCAACGATCACCGGCCGCTGAATCTGGGGCAGGCCGCCCGCATCCCCGGGATGACACCGGCGGCTGTTTCCCTGCTGCGGATCCATCTCAAGAAACGCTCAGCCGATCAACTGGCCCACAGCGCCTGATCCCCGGCATGTCCGGGCTGGATCATGCCGCGCTTGAAACATCTCTCAGGCAGGGGCTGGCACAGCAGGGGCTGGACGCCGGGCGTCTGCCGCTGCCGGCCTTTCTGGAGTATCTGAGCCTTCTGGCACACTGGAACCGTGCCTACAATCTGACCGCAGTGCGCGAGCCCCGGGCTATGGTCAATTACCATCTGCTCGATTCGCTGGCCGTTTTGCCGTATTTGCACGGCCAGCGCTGTCTCGATATAGGCAGCGGTGCGGGACTGCCCGGCCTGGTATTGGCACTGGCGCGGCCGGATCAACACTGGACCCTGCTTGACAGCAATACCAAGAAGACCCGTTTTCTGCAGCAGGTCCGCCTCGAACTCGGTATCCCGAATATCGATATCGTCCGTACCCGTATCGAGGCTTATGCATCGGAGCAGCCGTTCTCGAGCGTGACCGCGCGGGCTGTGGCCGGACTGGAGCAGCTCTGGTCCTGGGCACAGCCGCTGCTTGCGGCGGACGGGCGGTTGCTGGCGCTGAAAGGTGCCGGGGACGACGCTGAAATCAGCGCTCTCGAGTCACAGCCGGTGAGTTGTTACGTGCACGTATTACACGTACCCGGGGTTGACGTGCAACGCAGTCTGATCACGGTACAGCGTGTCGGTTGAGTGTTTGTTCCCCCCGCTGGAAGCGTCATGCATAATAAGTGGTGCCCTCCAGCTACGCATGCAGTGACATATGGCCAAGATCATCGCGGTGACCAACCAGAAAGGCGGGGTCGGCAAGACCACTACCAGTGTCAATCTGGCGGCCTCGCTGGCCGCGACCAAGCGCCGTGTGCTGCTGATCGATCTGGATCCGCAGGGCAACGCCACCATGGGCAGTGGCGTAGACAAGCACAGCCTGCAGTACAGCAGTTACGATGTATTGATGGACGACACACCGCTCAAACAAGCCGTGATACAGTCGCCTCAGGGCGTATTTGATCTGCTGCCCGCAAATTCTGATCTGACCGGTGCCGAGGTTGCCCTGCTGGAGGAAATGGCACGCGAAATCCGGCTGCGCAAGGCGCTGGAACCGTGCAGCCAGGATTACCATTACATATTCATCGACTGTCCGCCGGCGCTCAACATGCTCACGGTGAACGCGCTGGTAGCGGCTCATACTGTAATGATACCGATGCAGTGTGAATACTATGCGCTCGAAGGGCTGACGGCGCTGATGGAAACCATCGAAAAGATCCGCAAATATTTGAACCCGGTCCTGCAGATCGAAGGGCTGCTACGCACCATGTATGACCCGCGTAATAACCTGGCCAGTCAGGTCTCGGCGCAGTTACTGGAGCACTTCGGCGACAAGGTCTATCACACGATTATTCCGCGCAATGTGCGCCTGGCCGAGGCGCCGAGTCATGGTCTGCCGGCACTGATTTATGATCGCACCTCGCGTGGCGCCCTGGCCTATCTGGCGCTGGCCGGTGAGATGCTGCGGCGGGAACGCAGCGCTGCATGACTGAAATAGTGAAAAGTGAAGGGTGAATTACTGAAAGGGAACCGAAAAGTTGCGGATATTTCGAAGTTTTTCACCTTTTACCTTTAACGGTGCATAAAGCGCCAGGAAACATATATAAGATGAATTTCAATGGCTGCTAAAAAACGAGGACTCGGCAGAGGTCTGGATGCCCTCATCACCGGACGCAATCCCGATGAATTGCGCAGCGAACAGCAGCAAAGCGGCGATGCCCTGCGCAGTCTGCCTGTGGATCTGATCCAGCGGGGCCGCTACCAGCCACGGCGCGAAATCAACGCTGAGCGTCTGCAGGAACTGGCTGATTCGATCAAGGCCCAGGGCCTGGTACAGCCCATCGTGGTCCGGCCGATTGAGGACGGCCGCTACGAGCTGATCGCCGGTGAACGTCGCTGGCGGGCGGCGCAGAGCGCCGGGCTGCACGAAATACCCGCCGTGGTGCGTGATGTGCCGGACCAGGTTGCCATGTGCCTCGGACTTATCGAAAATATTCAGCGTGAAAACCTGAATCCGATCGAAGAAGCGCGGGCACTGGACCGTCTGCTCAACGAATTTGAAATGACCCATGAAGGGGTGGCCGAAGCCGTCGGCCGGTCCAGGGCGGCGGTATCCAATCTGCTGCGGTTGCTGGAATTGCGCCCCGAAGTGCGTGAAATGGTGGAAAACGGCGATCTGGAGATGGGCCACGCGCGGGCGCTGCTCGGCATGAATAAGGAGCAACAGCTCGAGGCCGCCCGCCAGGTCGTCAGGCGCGGGCTGTCCGTCCGCGCGACCGAACAACTGGTACGGCAGAACCAGACCGGTTCCCGGTCCGCGCGGAAATCGGCGGCCCGGCGGGCCGATCCCAATGTCGCCGGTCTGGAGCGCGACCTGTCCGAACGCCTCGGTGCGGCAGTCGCGGTCAAACACGAAAAAAGCGGCAAGGGCGTTTTGACCATCCGCTACAGTTCCCTCGATGAGCTTGAGGGCATCATGGCCCGGATCAAGTAAATTCCGTCAACTCCCTGTTTTCATAGGGCTTGTCTCTTGGCGATTGATTCATCAAACCGGGGTAATTATACTCAGCGCCTTTGACTGACCCGGGACTCGGCAGCAAGTATGACATCGACTGCCGGTGAGAAGCGCAAGCAGAAGCAGTCGGCTTCGGCCGGGACAGCGGTGCTTAAACAACAGAACGATTACTCCAATAACCGGGCCGCCGCCTACAGGATGTTGGCTGTTGAAGCCGGGCTCATTGCAATATTTGCTCTTCTGTTGTTTGTAATAATCGATGCAACGACAGCACGCTCATCGTTCATGGGTGGTCTGACGTTTCTCTTGCCTAATGCGCTGTTTACAGGCTATGTATTCAGACAATCCGCCGCGGACTCGGCGCAGAAGGCAGTGCGCTGGCTATACGTGGGTGAAGGGATCAAGCTCTTGTCCACAGTAATTATGTTTGCAGCCTGTTTCATGTGGATAAGGCCCCTGCACGCCGGGTTTTTTTTTGTAACTTACGGGTTGCTGCTGGTAATTAACATGGCGGGCAATGCTTATTTGACCAGGTCCTGACAAGTACGGCTGATTGGGAAAAGCTGCATGGCATCAAATGGTATAACTTCAACAGAATACATCCAGCACCATATTCAGAATCTGGTCTATGGCAAGCTGCCGGCCGGTTTTGAACGTCAGGACGGCACCGTAGTGCAGGATGCAACCTGGACCTTCGCGCATAGCTCCGCCGAGGCCAAGGCGATGGGATTCATGTCCGTCAATGTGGATACGCTGGGCTGGTCGATTTTACTGGGCATCGTTTTTGTCAGCCTTTTCTACTGGGGCGCCAAACGGGCGCATACCGGAGTTCCGCGCGGCACGCTCAGCCTCATCGAGATGCTGGTCGATTTTGTCGACAATTCTGTAAAGGAAGCCTTCCACACCCACAGTAAACTGATCGCGCCGCTGGCCCTGACCATATTCTGCTGGGTCTTTCTGATGAATCTGATGGACCTGGTCCCGGTCGACTGGCTGCCGACGCTGGCGCAGCAATTCGGTCAACACGTGCTGGGCATGGATCCGCATCATGTCTACTTCAAGGTGGTGCCGACCACTGATCCGAATATCACTTTTGCACTGTCGCTGTCAGTATTCTTTCTGATTATCTTTTACAGCATCAAGATGAAAGGGATCGGTGGATTCATAGCCGAGCTGACCCTGCAGCCGTTTTCATCCAGTAATAAATTCCTGCAGGCTTTACTGATCCCGTTCAATTTCATCCTTGAGGGAGTCAGCCTGATCTCCAAGCCGGTATCACTGGCATTACGACTGTTTGGCAACCTTTATGCTGGAGAGTTGATTTTTATCCTAATCGCCATGCTGGGGCTGTGGCAGTTGCCCGCCCATTTCGTATGGGCGGTATTTCATATTCTGATTATTATTTTGCAGGCGTTTATCTTCATGATGCTGACGATAGTCTATCTCGCGATGGCAGTAGAGCATCATTAAACAGGGTTTTTAAGTTAACGTTATCCAAGTCGGAGGACACAATGGAAAGCATCTTGGCATTCACTGCACTGGGCGTTCTGCTCATTCTCGGAATGGGCGCGTTTGGGACCGCCATCGGTTTCGGCGTGCTCGGCGGCAAGTTTCTCGAAGGTGCCGCACGTCAGCCTGAACTCTCCGGTATGTTACAGGGCAAGATGTTCCTGGTGGCCGGTCTGATTGACGCCGTCACGATGATCGGTATTGGTATAGGCATGTGGTTCACCTTTGCCAATCCCTACATCGAGGTTCTGAAGACTGCTGCCGGTTAATGATTTTTAGACTGGTAATCATCAACCGAGGGGAATTGCCGTGAATTTCAATCTGACCCTGATAGGCCAGAGTATCGCGTTTATCGTCTTCGTCTGGTTCACGATGAAGTTCGTGTGGCCGATGCTTATGAAGAAGATGGCCGAGCGCGAGAAGAAAATCGCCGATGGTCTGGCTGCCGCCGAAAAAGGCCAGGAGAAATTCGAGCAGGCCGAGCAGCGTTACGAGGAACTTGTCAGCGAAGGCAAGCAGCAGGCTGGCGATATCATTGCCCAGGCGCACAAGCGGGGCGATGAATTGGTTGAGGAGGCCAAATCCGAGGCCAAATCCGAGGCCGAGCGTATCAAGCATTCCGCCCAGGCCGATATCGAGCAGCAGATCGCGCAGGCCCGCGAAAAACTCAAGAGCGAGGTCGCGGCTCTGGCATTGGCCGGTGCCGAGCAGATCCTGATACGTGAAGTGGACCAGAAGACCCACAATGAAATACTCGACAAGATCTGCGCCAAACTCTGACAGGACGACGTTGCATGCTTGAAAAAACCACCATTGCTCGTCCCTATGCCGAGGCGGTATTCGAACAGGCCCAGAGTGAAAATGCGCTCAAGTCCTGGTCGGAGCTGCTGGCGGCACTGAAGGCCATTGTTTCAGATCCACAGCTGCGTGGTTTGTTGCAGAATCCGCGGGTGAGCAGCGATCAACTGGTCGAGATCATTACGGGTGTTGTCGGCGAAGGGCTCAGTAAAACCCAGTCCAACTTTGTTCAGCTTGTGACAGAAGCCGAGCGTCTGCAGTTTGTGCCGGAAATGGCGCAGCTGTTCGAGCAGCGCCGCCTGGATGTCGAAGGACTGGCCAATGTGGAAGTGGTTTCAGCCTACCCGCTGGAAGAGGCTCAACGCGAGCGTGTAGTAGAGATCATGGGCCGGCGCCTGTCCCGCAAGATCGAATTGAGTGAGCGTACCGACGAAGGATTGATCGGCGGTGTCATCATTCGCCGTGGTGATTCTGTAATAGATGCTTCCATACGCGGACAGCTCAACGAGCTGCGTAATGAACTCGCCTGAAATGATGTAAGAGCAGGCCAGGAATTGAATCCAGAGCGGTTTAGCCGCCGCTAGAGTCAACGAGGAACAACGATGCAAATCAGTGCAACCGAGATCAGCGACCTGATCAGAAAGAAGATCCAGGATATGGATCTGGAGACCGAGGCGCGTACCGAAGGTACGGTGGTCAGCCTGAGTGACGGCATCGCCCGCCTGCACGGTCTGAGTGATGTCATGCAGGGTGAAATGATTGAATTTCCCGGCAACACCTTCGGCTTGGCACTCAACCTGGAGCGTGACTCCGTTGGCGCGGTGATCCTGGGCACCTATGACCATATATCCGAAGGCGATACCGTCAAATGCACCAAACGCATTCTGGAAGTGCCGGTGGGGGAGGGCCTTCTTGGCCGAATAGTGGATGGTCTGGGTGTGCCGATTGACGGCAAGGGGCCGATTGAAAGCGGGGAAAGTTCTCCGATTGAAAAGATCGCCCCGGGCGTTATCTGGCGCAAGTCAGTGGAACAACCGGTGCAGAGTGGTCTGAAATCGATTGATGCCATGGTCCCGGTCGGCCGGGGTCAGCGTGAGCTGATTATTGGTGACCGGCAGACCGGTAAAACGGCGGTGGCCATCGACACCATCATCAACCAGAAAGGCACCGGTGTTAAGTGTATTTATGTCGCCATCGGGCAGAAGGCATCCTCCATCAATAACGTTGTCCGCAAGCTGGAGGAACATGGTGCCATGGAGCATACGATCGTGGTGGCTGCGAGTGCCTCCGATTCGGCGGCCATGCAGTACATCTCGGCGTACGCCGGTTGTGCCATGGGTGAGTATTTCCGGGATAATGGTGAGGACGCGCTCATTATTTATGATGACCTGACCAAGCAGGCCTGGGCGTATCGCCAGGTCTCGCTGCTTTTGCGCCGCCCGCCAGGCCGCGAAGCTTACCCGGGTGACGTTTTCTATCTGCATTCGCGCCTGCTGGAACGTGCTGCTCGTGTCAGTGCCGAGTACGTCGAAAGGGAGACCAACGGCAAGGTCAAAGGCAAAACCGGCTCATTGACTGCGCTACCGATTATTGAAACACAGGCCGGTGACGTATCGGCATTCGTGCCGACCAACGTGATTTCCATTACCGACGGTCAGATTTATCTGGAGACGGATCTGTTCAACTCCGGTTTCCGTCCGGCCATCAACGCCGGCCTGTCGGTGTCGCGTGTCGGTGGCGCCGCACAGACCAAGATCATCAAGAAGCTCGGTGGTGGCGTGCGCCTGGCACTTGCCCAGTATCGGGAACTTGCGGCTTTCGCCCAGTTCGCTTCGGATCTTGACGAGACCACCCGCAAGCAGCTGGAGCGCGGTCAGCGGGTCATGGAACTCATGAAGCAGAAGCAGTATTCGCCGCTGACAGTCGCCGAGATGGCAGTCAGTCTTTATGCGGCTGAAAAGGGTTATCTTGACGATATCGAGCTTAAAAAGATCGGAGATTTCGAAACGGCTTTGCATGGTTACATGAAGGGCGAGCACTCGGATCTTATGAAGTCGATCAATGAGAAAGGCGATTATGATGACGAGGTTGATGCGAAGCTCAAGGAATGTCTTGAAGATTTCAAGAAAAACAATACCTGGTAAATCGTGAATCGTGGTTTGTGAAAATAAATAATTTTTCAATTCAAGTGAATAGGGTGACAGGAATCTGATATGGCGGCAGGCAAAGAAATCCGGTCCAAGATTTCCAGCGTCAAGAATACGCAGAAGATCACCAAGGCGATGGAAATGGTGGCCGCCAGCAAGATGCGCAAGGCGCAGGATCGCATGCAGGCCGCGCGGCCTTATGCCGAGAAGATCCGCAACGTGATTTCACATTTAGCCCATGCCAATCCGGAATATCAGCACAGCTATCTGGTCGGCCGTGATGAAGTCAAAAGCATCGGTCTTATCATCGTCACTACCGATCGGGGGCTGTGCGGCGGACTCAACGCCAACCTGTTCCGCGAGACGCTGCGTCATATGCGGGAATGGCAACAGGATCAGGGCAAGGAGTTACAGTTGTGCCTCATCGGCAGCAAGGGCATCGGCTATTTCAAGCGTATCGGCGGTAACATCAGTGCCCAGGCAAGTTCACTCGGAGATACACCTTCACTGGATGACCTGATCGGATCAGTCAAGGTGATGCTGGATGCCTACAACAATAAGGAAATCGATGAGCTCTATCTGGTTTTTAATGAATTCATCAATTCAATGACACAAAAGCCCAGACTTGATCAGCTTTTGCCGGTACAGTCACTTGAGACGGATGAAAAAGAACTTCAGCATCACTGGGACTACATCTATGAGCCTGATGCCGAAGAAACGCTGGATGACCTGTTGATGCGTTACATCGAGTCGCTGGTCTATCAGGGGGTGGTGGAGAATATCGCCTCCGAGCAGGCAGCCCGGATGGTCGCCATGAAGAGTGCTTCCGATAATGCCGGCAAGCTTATTGATGAACTCGAACTGGTTTACAACAAGGCCCGTCAGGCAGCCATTACACAGGAGCTGTCGGAAATCGTCAGCGGCGCCGCGGCCATTTAATGACGATCAAAGTTTTTAATGAACATTACCGGCCGTTAAAAGGTTTCAGATTAAAGAGGATAGGCACATGAGTTCTGGACAAGTGGTACAAATCATCGGCGCTGTGGTTGACGTCGAGTTCCCGCTGGAAACGCTGCCCAAGGTGTATGATGCACTCCTGGTCGAGGAAGGAAATCTGACCCTGGAAGTCCAGCAACAGTTGGGTGACGGCGTGGTACGTACCATTGCCCTCGGTTCGACTGACGGCCTGCAGCGTGGTGTCGACGTCAAGAACACGGGCGCACCGATCTCCGTGCCGGTCGGCGTCAAGACTCTGGGCCGTATCATGAACGTACTCGGTGAGCCGATTGATGAAGCCGGTCCGTTGGAAACCGAAGAAAAGTGGAGTATTCACCGCGAAGCGCCCAAGTTTACCGAGCTGTCACCCGCTCAGGAGCTGCTGGAAACAGGTATCAAGGTTATCGACCTGGTCTGCCCGTTCGCCAAGGGCGGTAAGGTTGGTCTGTTCGGCGGCGCTGGTGTTGGCAAGACCGTGAACATGATGGAACTGATTCGTAATATTGCCGCCGAGCACAGTGGTTATTCCGTGTTTACCGGTGTCGGTGAACGTACCCGCGAAGGTAACGACTTCTATCATGAAATGAAGGACTCCAACGTGCTCGACAAGGTGTCACTGGTTTACGGTCAGATGAACGAGCCGCCCGGCAACCGTCTGCGTGTCGGTCTGACCGGTCTGACCCTGGCCGAGAAATTCCGTGATGAAGGCCGCGACGTGCTGCTGTTCATCGACAACATTTACCGTTTTACTCTGGCTGGCGTGGAAGTGTCTGCGCTGCTTGGCCGCATGCCGTCAGCGGTGGGCTATCAGCCGACCCTGGCCGAGGAAATGGGCAAGCTGCAGGAACGTATTACCTCGACCAAGACCGGTTCCATTACCTCGGTGCAGGCCGTATACGTCCCGGCGGACGACCTGACTGACCCGTCACCGGCGACCACTTTCGCGCACCTGGACGCCACCGTCGTGCTGTCGCGTCAGATTGCCGAGCTGGGTATCTACCCGGCCGTGGACCCGCTGGATTCCACCAGCCGTCAGCTCGACCCGCTGGTCGTCGGCCAGGAGCACTACGACGTCGCCCGCTCGGTACAGCAGACCCTGCAGCGTTACAAGGAACTGCGTGACATCATTGCCATTCTGGGCATGGACGAACTGTCGGAAGAGGACAAGCTTACCGTGTCCCGCGCGCGCAAGATCCAGCGCTTCCTGTCGCAGCCGTTCTTTGTCGCCGAAGTCTTTACCGGCAGTCCCGGCAAGTATGTACCCCTCAAGGACACCATCCGGGGCTTCAAGGGTATTATTGACGGCGAATACGATCACCTGCCGGAACAGGCGTTCTACATGGTCGGCAGTATCGAAGAAGCCGAAGAAAAGGCCAAGAACCTTTAAAGGTGGGAGCGATGGCAAATACCATCAAAGTCGATATCGTCAGTGCCGAGAAGTCGATCTTTTCCGGCGAAGCCGCCATGGTGTTTGCCCCTGCCGTCAATGGCGAAGTCGGCATTGCGCCCCGCCACTCACCGTTGCTGACCAAGCTGGCACCCGGTGAAGTTCGGCTGAAACTGACAGACGGCAGTGAAGAGGCCTATTACGTTTCCGGCGGTATGCTCGAAGTCCAGCCGCATATCGTCACCGTTCTGTCGGACACCGCCCTGCGCGCGCATGATATCGATGAGGCTGCCGCGGTTAAAGCCAAGGAAGAAGCCGAAAGGATGTTGCACGATCGCGAAAGCGACATCGATTATGCCCAGGCCCAGGCCGAACTGGCCGAGGCTGTGGCTCAGCTCCAGACCCTGCGCCGGTTGCGCAACCGCGGCGGCCGCAGTTAACGTATCATCATGCGCTACCCACAGGCAGGCCTGGCGGCGGCGTCATTGAGGTAAACCCTGCCCGTCACATTCTGTGCCGGTTTGATTTTTCACTGCCGGCCGGTCCGGGATACCGGTTATTCTGTCTGGCATCTTTGCCGATGCAGCAATGCAGATTCAGCCACTAATCGCTATCGTTCCGGCTATTCTGGTAAATTATTGCTTCCAATCCGACTGGATAATTGCTGTTCAAAAACGGGGAGTGTCGTTGTTTCTATCTCCATGCTGCGGGTTTCATAGCGGCCAGGGCAATAGTGTAATGACCGGAATCCCATGAATAATCAACTTAAAACAGCTATCAGTGTCATCATTCTGGCTGCAGGCCAGGGCAAGCGGATGTATTCCCGTCTGCCAAAGGTGCTGCATAAGCTGGCAGGCAGGCCATTGCTGGAGCACGTCTATCAGACAGCGGCTACACTGCCGTACAGAAGACTGGTGATCGTTTACGGCCACGGTGGCAGTCATGTGACGGAGTCGCTCGCGCACCTGCAGGCTGAATGGGTCGAGCAGGCCGAACAGCTTGGAACCGGTCATGCCGTAGCCCAGACACTGCCATTTTTGGATGATGGCGATCATGTTCTGATCCTTTACGGTGATGTTCCCCTCATATCTGCCCAGACCCTGCAACACCTGGTCGATGCGGCGGCTGACTCTGGTTTCAGCCTGCTGACTGCCGTTCTCAAGGACCCGGCCGGTTATGGGCGTGTCGTACGCGATGAGAATGATCGCGTACTGCGCATTGTTGAGCATAAGGATGCTACTGAGGCCGAGCTGGCAATCCGGGAAGTCAATACCGGCATGATGGTAGTACGTGCTGATTTATTGAAACGGTGGATCGCGAAACTGGATAACCGTAACAAGCAGGGAGAATATTACCTGACCGACGTCATCAGCATGGCTGTCGCCAATGGACTGGTGATTCAGGCTGTCTATCCATCCTGTGTCAATGAAATCGCCGGTATCAACGATCGAATACAACTGGCTGAGGCCGAGAGATATTATCAGAGTTTGCGCGCGCGGGAGTTGATGCGGGAGGGACTGACTCTGCTGGATCCCGCACGTTTTGATCTGCGCGGGCAGCTGACGACAGGTACCGACGTCGTCATTGATGTGAATGTTATTATTGAAGGTAAAGTCAGCCTTGGCAACGAGGTGCGCATTGGTGCCAACTGCCACCTGCATGATGTCGAGATTGCCGATGGTGTTGAGATTCAGCCCAACTGTGTGATCGAAAAGGCGGTTATCGGCCGTGCCAGCCGTATCGGTCCGTTTGCCCGCATCCGCCCCGAGACCCGTTTGTCGGAACATGTCCATATTGGTAATTTTGTCGAGGTCAAGAAATCCGACATCGGTTCAGATTCCAAGGTTAACCACCTGAGTTATATCGGGGACAGCGAGATCGGCTGTAATGTCAATGTCGGTGCCGGCACCATCACCTGCAACTACGACGGCGCCAACAAGTACAAGACCATCATCGAAGATAATGTCTTTATCGGCTCGGATACCCAGTTGATCGCACCGGTGCGGATCGGTGCCGGTGCGACTATAGGCGCGGGTGCGACGATAAGGCGCGATGTAGAAGCCGGCCTGCTCGCACTCAGCCGACCCGAACAGCGCACGGTGACCGGCTGGAAGCGGCCGGAGAAGAAGAGTGAAGAGTGAATTTGTTAGAGAGAGGTAGTTGAAAAGTTCCCGACTATTCCCAATTTCGTTTCACGTTTCACATTTCACGAGCGACGATGTACAAGCAAAAATGCGTATAGGCTGCTATCAATACCGGCCCCGTTTCGGCAGGGTGCAGGCGAATCTGAACAGAGTCATCAAGCGTCTGGAGGGTATCGAGGCGGACCTGATCGTCCTGCCGGAGCTGGCCTTTACGGGATATTACTTCAAGGATCGCGCCGAGACATTCGGTCTGGCCGAGGATCCACGCGATTCGGCAACAGTTCATGCACTAACCGGACTCTGTGCCCGCAATGATTTTCATCTTGTCACGGGCTTTACCGAGCGTGACGGCGACCGGGTATACAACAGCGCATTGCTGATTGGCCCGGACGGTATTGAGCATACCTATCGTAAACTGCATTTATTCAATGAAGAGAAATTCTGGTTCGACCCGGGTGATATTCCCTTGTCGGTGCAGCGTGTGCGCGGAGCCTGCATCGGTATCATGGTGTGTTTTGACTGGGTGTTTCCCGAGGTCGCCCGTGTTCTGGCATTACAGGGCGCCGAAATTCTGTGCCAGCCTGCGAATCTTGTGCTGACCTATTGCCAGCAGACCATGCTGACGCGCAGTCTGGAGAACCGCGTATTCAGCGTTACCTGCAACCGCTTCGGGGCTGACAAAAGGCCGCAGGGCGAATTGAGATTTACCGGCCGCAGCCAGATCGTCGCTTCCAATGGTGATCGTATTGATAGAGCGCCATCACAGCGTGAGACACTCTTGATTGCCGATATCAATCCGGCGGCAGCGCATGACAAACATATTACCCGGCACAACGATGTACTCGCCGAGCGGCGGCCGGAGTACTATCGTGCCCTGTTTCTGCAGCAAGGAGAGAATCATGATTGAGACACCGGCCTTTGCCACCGCAGATCTTTATGATGCCAACGAGGACAATGTCCAGGTCGCATTGCCGATGTTCGCCGATTTCGGTGGCCGACTGATTTTCTCCGGTACCATTTCGACCGTGAAAGTGCATGAAGACAATACACTGGTGCGCAAGGCCCTGGAGGAGGATGGTGCGGGCAGGGTACTGGTCATCGATGGCGGCGAATCGCTGCGCTGTGCCCTGGTCGGCGATATGCTGGCGGAACTCGGCAGGGATAACGGCTGGAACGGCATTATCGTGTCCGGCTGTATCCGCGACGTGGCCGTGATCGCGACTATAGATATCGGCGTCAAGGCCATCGGCACGAATCCACGCAAGAGTGTCAAATTGAACACCGGCCAGCGTGATATTCCGGTCAGCTTCGCGGGTGTTACCTTTACGCCGGGTGAATATCTGTATGCGGATGAAGACGGAATTCTGCTGTCAAAGCAGGCTTTGACTTGACCATCAAGGGAGATTATCCATGTTGCGTACACTGACTGTTGCTGTTTTGCTGCTGCTGGCGCCGCTGGCCCATGCGGATCATGAGCACGAAACCCTGTTCAACAAGGTCAGCCTGCAGGCTGAAGCCCAGCGCGAGGTGCCAAATGATGAGATGACCGTCCTGGTTGCCGCCGAGCATCAGGGCGCTGATCCTTCGGCACTCGCTGAACGGGTCAATCAGGATATGGCCTGGGCGCTGGATCTGGCCAAGCAGGACGCTTCGATCAAGGCGGAGACACGTGGTTACACGACCCAGCCGATTTACAAGGACGGTGTTATCAGCGGCTGGCGAGTGCGTCAGGACTTGCAACTGAAGACCGAAGAGTTCGCGAAGCTGACCGAACTGCTGGGCAAATTACAGGAAAAGCTGCAGATTACCCAGATGGGCTTCAGCCCGACGCCGGAGACTCAGCGTGAACATCAGGATGAACTGATCAGCGAGGCTATGGAGCGTTTCAAGGAACGGGTCGCCATCATCCAGAAAAGCATGGACGATCGCGATTACCGCATCATCGATCTGAATGTGAATACTAACGGCTTCGGCTACCGGCCGATGGCAATGTCGGCTGATATGTCGATGGCAAAAATGGAGCGTGCTGCTCCGGCTGTGGAAGGAGGAACAAGCCAGGTGACTGTTACTGTTTCGGGCTCGGTCCAGTTCTACTGACTCAAAACTATTGCGCTTGCCAATACTGCGTTGCTTCGTTTTCCTCGAATGCTCATTTACTAATTTGTAAACTCCGCTTCTCGGA
>CAZFUS010000019.1:17300-36277 GCA_964522485.1 uncultured Enterobacteriaceae bacterium
ACTGCAGCTAATACGTCCTAATATTGTCGGTTGTCATTCAGGTTTTTTTGTTCAAAAAATGATTCCTAACCTCTCTAGGAAACTGAATAACTTTATCGTATTCTGAAAAATACTCGGGATGTAATATTTGAGTGGGGTTTATGGCATTTATTCTTGGTGGAATTCTAACTTTGGCCCTCTGTTTTAGACCATAGTATAAATTTGACCATACAAGCGCTGGTCTTTGTGGATGCTTCTTATTTGCCAGACAGCTCTATCAAGCTCTAATATTTCCATTCCTTTAGTAAAGTGTGCCCTTTCTAAATATCTATTAGGTCCTTGATCATCCAGATACTGGATAAAATCTAAAACTGGTTTTGTTAAATCCAAATTAAGATCTGTTTTGTTTTCTATCCGTTCTAATGCTCTATGGAGAGGATGTGATAGTTTTTTTGTACTTTGCTTATTAAATAAGAGTATGGCCTTTAAATATTTCTCAATGGCTTGATGCGCTTGCCATGCAAATTGAAGCATCAATCCATTCTTATAACAAACTCTAGCTGCTATATAATCTTGATCAGCAACATCTCTAAAAGATCTTTTAGCTAGATCATTAATATAAATTCTAGCATCTGTGGCTTTCGCCATAATTAAACTTATAGTATTAGCTATTGTAAATAAAGATTTTTTCCGTCGACCTTGACGCGCTGGCCGACGGCAAGAGATTCACCGTTGGCGATCTTGACGGTCTGCGTGCCGCCGTTGTCCATATCAACAGTAACGGCGTAATACTTTTCAGAATTCACATATTTTTCGACTTCGTTGCCGGCGAAGGCGCCGCCGACAGCCCCGGCGACGGTCGCTATCTTCTTGCCCGTGCCACCGCCGAACTGATTGCCGACGATGCCGCCGACGACACCACCGGCGACGACGCCGATGCCGCTGGCTTCGCCCTTGGCCATGGCCGGTTCAATCATGGCTATCGTGCCGCAGCCAGTGCAGGTCGGTTCGGTTTGTGCCTGGGGTTCGTTCCATTCCGAGTTGGAAGCCGTACTCTGTGCTTTCTTCGGGGCGGGTGTCCGGGTCTGTGACTCGGCCGGGCTGGATTCAGTACTTTCCGCTGCGACGTTACTTTCGGCACTTTCGGCTTCCTGTCCGGTATTGACTCCCTGACCTTCACAACCCGCGAGGGCAATAATTGCAAGCACCGTAATGACTTTACTGAATTTACATATTTGATAAGGCATGATTGATATCCCGTGAATACAGATGATCAGTATTTATTGCCGGCCGGAAAGATCCGGATGGACCGTGCATCTCACCTTGCTCACGCTATGCAACGGATTCGATATTTTTACCAGCACAGACTGCTGCCATGAAACCATATTGTTTATTTTTTAAAACCTGGATTTAAGCCGGGCGCAAACCGAGCCTGTCACTCAGTCTGTTCATGGCAATGTCATGAGTCTCCGGATCATGGACCTTGAGCTTGCGAATTTCTGTGATCATTGTATCAATTGAAGACAACAAAGTTTCCGGTGTCTTGTATTTCGATTTGACTGCTTCGATCTCCGCATTCATTTTCCGGAATTCATCAATCGTCAGTTGTTCGTCATAAGATAAATTATTGAGATCGGATTTGTTGATAAGTGTTGCCAGCAAGTCATTGATTTTACCAAGCTGCCGGCCATAACTGGCCGTGTCCTCGATAATCTTCTGTTCAATTTTATGGTCGGAAGAGCAGGTATTGTGGATATTAACAAACCCCATTTGGGAGCTTACGGATTTAACCCAGAATTCGACTGGATTAATGGTTTGAGTAACGGCACCTGATAGAGGAAAGTGGTTCGTATTGCTCATGGTATTGCCCCTTGATTACATGATTAGATAGCCCGTCTGGATAAACGCTGTCTCCAGAGTCATTATGCTTAATGTTGAATTTCTGCAGTCGATCAGGTTAACACTCCCTTGTTTCCGGATAAGCAGCTATCTGCCAATGAATTTTTGTAGTCATTTGATTGTAATCGTACCGACCATGCCTGCTTCTTCATGGCCGTCGACCGTGCACTTGAGATCCTTGAAGGTGCCGGTCTGGATCGGCACGAACCACCATTCGGCAGTGTGGCCCGAAAACACCTCGACTTCGCGGATGTGACCCTTGATCTCGGCTGTTTCTTCACCATCCGGCGTATAAGTCTGTACCTTGCGGGTGAAGATAGACTGTACGAATTTGTCAGACGAGAAGTAGTGTTTGTGCGGACTGTTATTGACCAGCACCATTTTGTAGAGCTTGCCGGTTTCGAAAGTCAGGTCGGATGGTGTGAACTGCATTTCACCGTCTTCCGTGCCCAGCTCGACAGTGACTTCAACAGGATCCTGGCGACTCAGATCGCCCGCCGCGTAGGCGGGTTGTGTGAACAGTAAGGCGGTGGCTAACAATGTAACGGCTCTCATGAGCGCTTTCCTCATCATCGATGTTTGATCTCTGACCCTGCTGTTTTACAGGATGTTCCTGGGTTCATTTGCATGGATCGAAACATCAGAGTGTCTGAATCACCTTCCGCGCTGCTTCGAGTGTTTGATCAATGATGGCATCATCGTGCGCTGCGGAAACGAAGCCCGCCTCGAAGGCGGCCGGGGCCATATAGATGCCGGCATCCAGCATGCCGTGAAAGAATTTGTTAAACCGTTCCATATCACAGCCTACGACCTGATCGTAGCGCGTGACCTGTGACACATCCGTGAAAAACAGGCCAAACATGCCGCCTAACTCATTGCCGGTCAGGGGAACGCCCGCTTCCTTGGCAATCTCGGTTATGCCGAATACCAGCTTGTGTGTAGTCGCGGAAAGGCGGACAAAAAATTCCGGTTCGGCAATCAAGTCAAGTGTGGTGAGTCCGGCAGTCATGGCAATCGGATTACCGGAAAGCGTGCCGGCATGATAAACCGGTCCGTCAGGCGAGAGGTGATCCATGATTTCGGTGCGACCACCGAAGGCACCGACCGGCATTCCTCCGCCGATGACCTTGCCGAGCATGGTCAGATCCGGAGTGACATTGTAAATTGCCTGCGCACCACCAAGCGCGACACGGAAGCCGGTCATGACTTCGTCGAAGATCAGAATCGTGCCGTACTGGTTGCAGATATCGCGCAGACCTTCGAGAAAACCCGGTTCCGGCAGGAGACAGTTCATATTGCCGGTGACCGGTTCGACGATCAGTGCGGCGATGCTGTCACCCTGTTCAGCAAAAACACGTTTGACCTGATCGATGTCGTTGTAGGTCAGCGTCAGCGTGTGACGTGCGAGATCGGCCGGAACGCCGGGTGAACTTGGTGTTCCGAAAGTGAGGGCACCGGAACCGGCCTTGACCAGCAGGGAATCGGCATGGCCATGATAACAGCCTTCGAATTTGACGATGCCGTCGCGCCCGCTATAGCCGCGGGCCAGGCGGATCGCACCCAGGCCGGCTTCTGTGCCCGAGTTGGTCATGCGGACTTTTTCAATACCCGGTACCAGTTCGGTAATGCGTTGCGCCATGCGCGTTTCGAGCTCGGTCGGCGCGCCATAGCTGAGTCCCTTGGCAACGGCCTGCTGTACAGCCTCGACGACCTGCGGATGGGTATGACCCAGGATCATGGGCCCCCAGGAGCCGACGTAATCGATGTATTCATTACCATCGACATCGTAAAGACAGGCGCCCCGTGCCCGGTCGATAAACGGCGGTGTGCCGCCGACCGCCCTGAAGGCACGCACCGGCGAATTGACGCCGCCGGGGATGACTGTGCGGGCTTCGGAATACAATTCTTCAGATCGAGTCATGTCAGGAATTTTGCAGGGCCTGGTGTTGTTGGATGAGTTTCTGGTAGCGGGCTGCGGCGGTCCGGGTATCGTCCTGTGCGAAAATGCCGGCGATGACGGCGAGCCAGTCAGCACCGGCCTTCAGTAATCCGGCACCATTGTCCGGTGTGATGCCGCCGATGGCAACGATGGGCACATCCAGCTCATGTCTTGCCGCCCGCAGTGTTTCGAGTGAAGCTGCCGGTGCGTCAGGCTTGGTCCGGGAGCTGAAAAAACGACCGAAGGCGACATAATCGGCGCCGGCCCTGACGGCCTGCCGGGCGCTGTCGAGATTGTCATGACAAGAGACACCAATGATGGCGCGTGGCCCCAGTCGTGTACGCAGCGTCTGGATGTCTGTTTCGTCGCCGTGATCGGTCTGTCCGATATGAACGCCATCAGCTCCGAGTTTTGCAGCCAGTGCCGTATCATCATTGATGATCAGCGGAACCTGATGTTGGCGACACAGATTCCGCAGTTCATTCAGCAGACGTAAATCGCAAGTGACTATACTCGCTTTATCGCGCAACTGAATCGCGCCGCCGCCGCCGGTGATGGCGCCCGTTACGGCGCTGAGGAGTCGTTCTGCGCTGACCCAGCCAGTATCGGCGATGGCGTACAGGCCTCCTGGCGGAAAAGCTTTCATCGGGGTGCGCGGAACCAGCGATTGGGGTGGAGTTGTGCCCGACCCAGCTGGCGGGCATTTTCCAGACAGTGCCGGGTGTAATCGAGGCCATCGCGGACAGCAATTGGCAGGGAGCGGCCACGGGCCAGTTCGGCGGCGATGGCCGATGACAGCGTGCACCCGGAGCCGTGATAGGTACCCGGCAGGCGTGGGTGACGAAACGGCATTGGGGTTTCATCGCGCCGGTAAAGTGTATTGATGACGGCATCGTCGCCTTCGTCAGCGCCCGTGATGAGGACAGCGCCCGCACCCGCCCTCAGCAGGGTGGCGGCGGCGTCCGCCGGGCTTTGCTGGCCACTCAGGCGGCGTGCCTCCTGCGTGTTCGGCGTTATCAGTGTCGCGCGCGGCAACAACCGCAGGCGCAGTGCCTGCAAAGCTTCGTCTTGCAGAAATTCGCCGCCGCTGCTGGCGACCAGAACCGGGTCGAGTACTACTGGCAGCGTTGGCCGCTGCGCCAGGAAGTCGGCGATTATATGGATGATTGGTGGACCCGGACAGACGCCGATCTTGCAGGCGGCGATGTCCATATCCTCGGCGAGCAGCTGCAGTTGTTCGCGGAAATCGTCGGGTTGCTGTGGTAGTACATACCCTACACGGACCGTATTCTGGGCAGTCAGCGCGGTAATCACGCATGCGGCGTGGCAGCCGCGCTGGCCGATAGCCTCGATATCGGCCTGAATACCGGCACCACCGGTCGGGTCGTGGCCGGCGAGCACCAGTACCACCGGAGTATCTGAACGGGTCATTGCCATGCACGTATTCTAACCGACGTACTATCCATGCGAGAATTATGCCCAATATTAAATAACTTAATTCAGGGAGCCGTTTCGCTGATGAAGAAGTACATGTGTGTAATCTGCGGTTTTATTTATGACGAAGCGCAGGGCTGGCCGGATGACGGCATCGAACCCGGTACCAAATGGGAAGATGTGCCGCCGAACTGGGTATGCCCGGAGTGTGGTGCGCGCAAGGAAGATTTTGAGATGATTGAAATCTAGGAGCTTATTCGACTGACAAACCCGGGTGCCCGCCGGACCGTGATGCGGTTCCATGTTCGCGGATCGTCTGCCTGTCAATTTCCGTTTTCATCGCCTCGATTTTCCTGGTTTTCAATGACCGCCCCATCGTGGGGAACAGACCGGTTATGTTCTGCTGTGCACTTTTATGGGGTATCTTATGCAGACTGCATTTTTTAGAGATGGAATTCGTTCAAATCGGGGAATGATCAATGAATATACGTTTGCCTTCTCAAGTCGCTATGCGACTGTATGGTTTACTGCTGTTGATTCCTTTTCCGCTTTTTCTGAACGGCTGCCACCCGGCCGATCCCGGTGGCATGGAACCGGCGCCTTTATTTCCGGTAAAGGGGTATACCCGGATGATCGAATATCCGGTCGATGGTGTACGGCTGGGTCAAGGCTGGCATGACGACCAGGGCGAAAAAGCGCAGGCCACCTGCATCCGGTTCACGACTCATACGGATATGGGCCAGGAACAGACAATGGATATCGAGGTGGTGAGCGACCGGAGTGAACTGATGGAAAGCATGGATCTGTCTGCGGAAGTGCAGGTCAAGGCTATCGCCTACGAAGTGTCCGGGAAGGCCAGCTATGCCAAAGAGGTTGAGGTCAATTCGGAAAGCCTGAATTTTGTGGCTCACGCCAGGGTCAATAATGGCGTCTCTTTCACCGTGCCTGTCCTTGTGGAGGAGGGGGAAGCAATGATTGCCCTGACACCCCATTACGCCAACATGGCCAGGAGAAACTATCCGGAATTCGAGCGCCAGTGTGGTGAAACGTTTGTCTCGGCAGTCTATTCGGGTGCCGAGCTTGCGGCGGTATTATCCTTTGCCGAAACGAGTAACAGTAAGCGTGAACAACTGCAAGCCTCGATGCAGGGATCCGGCTGGGGCTTTGAAGCGAAAGGCTCGGCAAGCCAGGCGATGAAATCCTATTCGAGTAACAGCCGGCTCAAAATCAGTTTTTATCAAAGCGGTGGTAATGGTAATCCGATTCCGACCGATCAGCAGGGTTTTGTTGAGGCGATCAGCCGGCTGCCACAACTGGCCTCCGAGGCCGGGCACAATTACCGAATCATGATCCAAGGCTACAAGTCACTGGCCAATTTCCCGAACGAACTGAAGGATCCTGAAGGTAATTTCAGGGAAAGGCTCGCGGTGAGCTATGGCAGGTTGTTGACGATACATGAAGAAATTACGGAGATTCTCAATGATCTGGACGACCAGCCGTGGAAATGGGTTTTCGGTCCTGGCATGAACCCGGGCAGCCTGCGAATCCTGCAGGATGAAATCAAGGGCAAGCTCCGCGTCCAGCGTGAACTGGCGCGCCGCTGCGCCTTTGTTGGCAGTGATGTTGATCAGAATGACAGAAGCTCGACCAGCGTCTGTGTACTGCCAGATGATCTCGATATCCAGAATGACTATGCGTATCGAATCCAGTTACCGGTGCTGGCGCAGAGTGTTGACTTGCCTGTGTCAGATAAACAGATTCGGCGCTGCGAACAGGCACAATCGGATCTTCTGGATCGACAGAGGGAAGCCATGGATGGCGATCCAAAGAACGTGATCAGGCTGGAGGCTGCGGTTCGGGCTTTCCGCGATTACTGCCTGCCGGCGACCGTTTTACAGAACCCGGAGCTGTTGGTGGATAGCATTAATCCGCAGATTATCGATTCCCGGGTCAGGCAGGTTTCCGAATTTCGGTGTGATGATGATATTGACGATCCCGGATGCCTGACTCATGAGGAAACGGATATGCTGCTGGCGAGCCTGAATGAAAAGGCACGACAGGGCAGTAATTGAGTCGTATGCGCTCGATTTTGCAACGGGTATATGTTTGCCGGTACGGGGTAACCGCCTGATGCTCGTCACTAGATCGGTTTGACGACGGCCAGTATCACGATTGCAATCAGAAACAGAACCGGTATTTCATTAAACCAGCGGTACCAGACGTGGCTGCGGCGGTTCCGATCGTGTTTGAAATCGCGCAGAAGTTTGGCGCAGTAGGCGTGATAACCGATCAGGATCAGAACGAGCGCCAGTTTGATATGCAGCCAGAGCATATCGCGGTACATATCCCAGGCATAGCTGAAGGTGAGCCACAGACCGAGGATAATGGTCAACAGGGCACCGGGTGTCATGATGCCGTAAAACAGTTTGCGTTCCATGATCTTGAAGCGCTGATTGCCGATCTCGTCCTCGGTCATCGCGTGATACACGAACAGCCGGGGAAGATAGAACAGCCCGGCGAACCAGGTGGTCATGAAGATGATGTGGAAAGCTTTCACCCAAAGCATCAGGTCAACTCTGAACTCGAGTGCAATCCGCCGGGCTGTTCGTGCCGCCAGGGAAGGCGGCACGCGAGCATAACGAGCGGGAGGCGGCGCGGGCATGGACCGCGCCAGCTGACCCCGGACCCGGCCAGGATGGCCGGTGTCCGGGAATAAGGAATCGAAAGCCCGGCGAACCAGGTGGTCATGAAGATGATATGGAAAGCCTTCACCCAAAGCATGGGCTAACCTGCTTGCCGGTTGTCGATCATGTGGCCTATGCGTTCGTGCATTGCCTCAGCGTCAAACAGGCCGATTCTGTGAACAACCACCCGCCCGTCCGGTGCGATCAGAAAGGTTGTCGGTGTCAGAGTGACATTATCAAAAGCCTTTGCTACTTCGCCTCGGATGTCGAGCGCTATCTGGTAGGGGAGATCGCGCGCCCGGGTGAATTCGACTACCTGATTCGGCGGATCGTAGGACATCGCGACGCCGAATATCGCCAGACCGCGCTCATGGTAAGCTTCATGCAGCTCGATGAGGTGCGGGATCTCTTTCATGCAACTGGAACAGGTTGTGGCCCAGAAGGTGACCAGGACCGGCCGGCCACGCAGTTCCGTGAGCGGGATTTCGTCCCCCTGCAGAGTTTTCAATGTGACGGCTGGCGCCTGATTCAGCCCGCTTGGGGTCAGCCACAGCAGCACGGCTATCGCCAGCAGGGCCGACACACCGGCGGCGATCCACCAGTCTCGCTGCGTCATAAGGCGTTATCTGATGAGGCACCGGTGCCGGGTGGTGGCAATGGTGCCGGGCGCCGGAACAGGCTGGCGATCTTGGCGAACAGCGCCCGCAGACCGCGCCAGATTTTGGGCAGCAGCCAGATCATCAGACCGATGAACAGTACGATAGCCACCAGGAAGAACGCCGGATGGTACAGGGCTGCCCACAGACCGCCGATCACCAGGGCATCCTCACCCAGCGATACGGCCCAGTTGCTGAACGGTTCGGGAGAAGTATTAATCAGCACCCGACTACCGGCCTTGGTGGCATGGGCGCCGGCGGCGAGACTGCCGCCGAGGATAAAGGCCATCAGTTCCGCAGCCTGGCTGGTGTCACCGACCGCGCCCATGGCCAGCACAGCGCCAGCCGGGATGCGGATGAATGTATGAATGGTGTCCCAGCCAGTATCAACCCCGGGCATCTTGTCGGCGAAAAATTCGACACAATACATAAGCCCGGCAGCAAACATAATCAGCGGATCCATGACCACCTCGAGCGCCGGAGGCAGAACGATGTGGCCGGTGCTGCCCAGCAGACCGAGCATGAATATTGTGGCATACAGATTGATGCCGCTGGCCCAGGCCACTCCCATGGTCAGTGCGATAATCTGAATGACTTCCATCAGCGATCCTCCAGCGGGTGCGGCGTTAGTCCACACCCGATTTTACGCTATTATCCGCCCTGGAACCGCCCGTCGAGCCGCGCCAGAGTGTATGCGCCCGGGAAATATTCCTTGACACCCAATTACTTGGTACGTATCCTCAATATCTTCATCGACCGCTACTGCGCGATGAATGCAATAAAAATAACCATAAAGCTGGTTCAAGATTCAAAAGCGGCTTCGGCCGCTTTTTTATTGGCTGACGCCCAGCCGGGCACATCGGTCTGGTGTGGTTCCTTCCACAGCACAGCAATCTGGCAATATATCTCTTTCCGGGACCCGGCCACGAATTGAGTCAGATCAATATATTTAGAGTAATCAATTTGTTAAAATGCCTTCGCCGGTCATTTGATCGGTGTCACAGCCACCGGTTCGAATCCTGGTAACGACTGGCTTTATCAATCCCTGTCTGCCTCTTATCATTAGTCGCGTCACGAACCCCCCGGTTTCCAGTTATGTCAAAAGATCGCATCAGGGTTGGCATTGTCGGTGCCAGTGGCTACACCGGCATGGAATTATTGCGTCTGCTGTTGCAGCACCCACAGGCCGAGGTGGCCTGTGTCACTTCGCGGACCGAGGCCGGCCAGCCGGTAGCAACCAGCTTCCCACACCTGCAGGGGGTGCTGGAGCTGAATTTCTGCGCGCCTGAGGCAAAAATGCTGTCCGGCTGCGACCTGGTGTTTTTCACGACGCCCAATGCGACAGCCATGCATATGGTGCCTGAGTTGCTGAACACCGGCGTGCGGGTCATAGACTTGTCGGCCGATTTCCGTATCCGGGATGCCATACTCTGGTCGCAGTGGTATGGCGAAGCCCATGCCTGTCCGGAATTGTTGCCCGAGGCTGTTTATGGTCTGCCCGAAATCAACCGCGCAAGTATCAGCGAGGCCCGGCTGGTGGCCAATCCGGGCTGTTATCCCACGGCCGTGGTTCTGGCACTGCTACCGGTTCTGGAGGCGGGAGTGGTCGATCCGCAGCGCCTGATAGCCGATGCCAAATCAGGCGTCAGTGGTGCCGGCCGCAAGGCCAGCCTGGCAACGTTGTTCGGGGAAGTCAGCGAAAATTTCAAGGCCTATGGTGTTTCCGGACATCGCCATCACCCTGAGATCCGCCAGGCCCTGGGCTGGGTGACTGCCAGCAGCGATCCGGAATTGACGTTTGTACCGCATCTCCTGCCCATGATCCGGGGAATTCACGCAACGGTCTATGCTGAACTGACCGATAGCTCGGTTGATGTGCAACGCCTGTACGAGCAGCGGTACCAGGATGAACCGTTCGTGCAAGTCATGGCCCCGAATTCCCATCCGGACACCCGGTCGGTACGCGGGTCCAATATCTGTCGGCTGGCATTGCATCGGTCGGACGGTTGCCGGCTGATCGTGCTCTCCGTGATCGATAATCTTGTCAAGGGTGCTGCCGGTCAGGCTGTACAGAACATGAACCTGATGTACCACTGGTCCGAGACGACCGGACTTGGGCAGATGCCACTGGTACCGTGATGTGGTTCCTGGAGTGGCTGCCGGGGCCGGCGTATGCTGGTCACCCCTGACTAGGCTGGCGCCCTGTCCATGTTGATCGGATTAAATGTATGAATCGCCTGATAGTTGCCCGCCGCCGTCCCTGGCGTTTGCTGGCCGGCATACTCATGTTGATTGTTCTGATAGTCATAGGCGGCTGGTTGGTAGCCGGACTGGCACATTGGGAGCTTATTCAGGGGCAGATGGCGAGTAACCAGCTGGAACAGAATGAGTGGCAGGCTGACCGCAACGTTACGGAACAGATCCAGCATCTGCATGAGCAACTGGCTGTTCTCAGAACAGAACGCAATATGGAAAAACAGACCGCGTCAGAGCTGCAGGAGCAGATTCGCAGGTTGCAGGGTGAAATCTACTCGCTGACCCGGGAGCTTGAGTTTTACCGCGGTATCGTTTCAGCCACCAAAGACGTGGATGGGCTGAACGTTCAGGCTTTACGCGTAGAACCGACGAGTACACCGGATCAGTACCGTATTATCCTTGTGTTAACCCGGGTGGTGAAAGGTGATGGATTGGCCAAGGGGTCAGTTAGAATGACGCTGGAAGGCTCACGGTATGGTTCAGAGCATGAACTCAGGATCGATGAACTGGCCGGTGATTCTCAGGTGGCCAAGCTCGACTATCATTTCAAACAGTTCAAGCGTTTCGAGGGATTCGTGGATCTGCCCTCCGGTTTTGCCCCACGACGTGTGCGGGTAGAGTTACTGCCGAAGAATGGCAACCACGCTAAAATCGAACGGGTCTTTGAATGGCCGGAAGTAACCGGTTAGGAGGGAGCAGAAGATGTGGGGAAGAAAGAAGAAACGCCGGACTACCCGGGTAGACACCCTGATAGGGCAGCATACCCAGGTGCTTGGAGATGTACGTTTTACAGGCGGTCTGCATGTCGATGGTACCGTCAAGGGGAATGTCATCACAGAGAACGATGATGGCTCCCTGCTGTCGCTCAGCGATCAGGGCACTATCGAGGGTGAGGTCAAAGTGCCCTATGTGGTACTGAACGGTACCGTTATGGGGGACGTCAGCGCCAACGAACATGTTGAACTTGCCTCAAACGCCCGTGTCACCGGTAATGTCTACTACAATCTTATCGAAATGGCAGTTGGCGCAGAGGTCAACGGCAAACTGGTGCATAATGAGAAGCCGGATACCGAGTCCGGCACATCCCCGGAGCAGGCGGAGGGAGTATTGAAGACATCCGACTCCCTATAACCAACTAAAATAGTTGGTTTTTTAGACTGGTAAGTGTTATACTTACAATAGTAAATTTTTAACCCTAGAAGATAAGCCATGAGTGAAGTGCAAGAGACCACGCCGCAAGAAACCCCCAGCGCTGGTGAAGACAATCCCCTGATCTTTACCGATTCAGCCGCCAGCAAGGTGCGCGAACTGATTGCCGAGGAGAATAATGAAGCGCTGATGTTGCGCGTCTTCATCAGTGGCGGTGGCTGTTCGGGTTTTCAGTACGGTTTTACTTTTGATGAAAATGTTGATGACGGTGATACGGTTGTCGAAAAAGACGGGGTAAAGCTGCTTATTGACCCCATGAGCTTCATGTATCTGACAGGCGCTGAAATCGACTATACCGAAGGACTGGAAGGTGCCCAGTTCGTGATCCGCAACCCTAATGCCACCACTACCTGCGGCTGCGGTTCCTCCTTCTCCGTCTAGCCGGAATTCTTGATCTTGCCAGCGTCTGTACAGGCTGGTGACCAATAAAAAAAGGCGCTACCCATAAGTAGCGCCTTTTTCATGAACAACTTTTGACTTGAGTGGGATTCGAGTCAAATAATCTACTTACTTACGACGGCGACCCGCAAAGCCCAAACCTGCCAGAGCAAGGCCCAGCAGGCCAACCGTGGCCGGTTCCGGCACCTGTTGCTGGCGCGCGGTCAGTCGGATGGCTATGTCGTCATAATCGCCATCCGGACCGGCGCCGCCATCGTCAAGGAACAGATCGATGACATCACAACTCGTAGCGGTAGGGTCACCGACACAACTGGCGAAAAAGTTCGGGCCGGCCGTGCCATTGGCATTATTCGGGTTAGCGCCATTCATGACCAAACCTGCACCGCTGTTATAGGTGAACAGGAACGGAATCAGCTGGTTCGCGTAATTATCCGAGTTGATCGGACCGGTCGTCAGCGTAGTGCCGGGCGCGGTGCTGTTGGTGCTTACCAACGTTGTACCGGCAAATAAGAAACCGTTGACGTAACCCGCTTCTTTGCCCAGGTAAGTGATGTCAAAAATGTAAGTGCCAGGAGCGCCGAACAGAAGCTGCGAGCCATAGTGGCCGTCAAGCGTGACTCCGTTACCCAGGATATCATTCGTGGCACCGCCTGGAATGAGCCCCGCAGTTCCCCCCTCAATATCGATCAGAGCTGCGTTGGCTGAACCAGCACTGAGTATGAGTGCCGATGCCAGCGTCAATGACAATAATTTGACCTTCATGATGTAGCTCCCTGTTTATTGCTTAACTAATTGCTGATACGGGAAACATGCAGTTTATATGCCAGAAATAACTTGTTAATAAAAACATGGGGTTAAAAACCAGCGTCACCCCATGGATGTCATACAAATGTAAACTAAGCCGACGCACCATTAATGTGCCTCGGCGCTCCCGATTTCGGGCTTTTTACTATAATTATCTGAAATTTATGGAATAAATCTGTTGAATGGTTGCTGGTCGAGCGGTTTTCTGGCATGTAACGATTTCTTTACACAAACTTAATTTATCCTTTCCAGCACCATACTGGCTTCGCCGGGATTGAGTTCCCGGCTCTCGGCGTACTCGCGCCGCTCGCTCTTGATAAGGCCGATGCCGGGCGCATACCAGCGCGTCAATTCAATGCGGATGACGGCGCGTTCCTGCAGGCTGCCGTATTCGAGTATTTCACTGGCTTCTGCCTTGACTCTGGCTACACCATCAAAACGTCCGGCCGGTGTGGTAACGGTTTCGTCCAGAGTTTCGCACAGGAACTCGGCCTGCAATGTTCTTTTCAGGCCACGGCCGGCTTTTTCCAGGGAATGTTTGCGCCATTCCAGCAGATGGGTGGTCAAGAGAGACTGCCAGCGGTCGCCGCGCTGCAATGGTTGTGGTAACAGCAGGATGGGCGCCGGCAGGGATACCGGTTCACCCGCTTCAAAGGCGGCAATTTCCATGATTCCTTCGGGGCGGGACTGCAAAAGCCGTAGCGGACCGCTGGCGGTAACCTGCCGGTAGACCGTCTCGCCGGCCACGGTCAGCGGACCCTGAAACGTCGTCAGGATTTTCTGGTGATAGGTTTCACCGCTGCGTACCTGGGTGAGAGCGTAAGTCAGCGTCGGGGCATCCGCCAGTGGCAGATAACCGGTGTCCTGCTGCTGGCAGGCGGTACACAGGACTGCGAGTAAAATGACAACGACAGGGCAATCCAGCTGCGGCATCAGCGGCTGCTACCGCTATCGTAGATGCCACCGAGAACCACGGGTGCCGCGGCGCCGGTGACGGATGGCAGATTACCAGCACGGCCGGCCAGGCGCTCCCTGGCCAACCACGCGAAACACAATGCCTCGATCAGAGCGGGATCAAGACCATAGTCAGCCGTGGTCGTCAGCGTGGCCGGTGCCACCGCTTCTGCCAGCGCGCGCATCAGTGTCTGGTTGCGGACGCCGCCACCGCAGGCAATGACCTCGGTTGTGGTCGGTGTACATTGACCGATAGCCGCGGCAACACTCGCCGCCGTCAGGCCGGTCAGGGTGGCCTGGATATCCGCCGGATCGGCAGCGTCCGGCAGTGTTGGTCCGAGCCGGTTCAAATTGAAGTATTCCGGGCCCGTGCTTTTCGGCGGCGGTTGACTGAAATAATCATCATTAAGCCAGCGTTCGAGTAACTTGGGCATTACGCGGCCGGTGGCAGCCCAGCGGCCGTCGCGATCGAATGGGCTATTCAGGTGACGCCGCGTCCAGGCATCCAGCAGCGTATTAGCCGGGCCGGTGTCAAAGCCAATAACTGGCAGTGCCGGATCCGCAGGCAGTACGGTGATATTGGCGATGCCGCCGAGGTTCAGTATTACGCGTTCCCGATCGGTTCGCCGCAACATGGCTGCGTGGAAAGCCGGTACCAGGGGGGCGCCCTCACCGCCGGCCGCCATATCCATACGGCGGAAGTCGGCCACAGTTGTAATGCCGGTCAACCAGGCAATCCGGTTCGGATCCCCGATCTGGCAGGTATAGGCCGGTTTGCCGGCAGGTGCGTGCCAGACCGTCTGACCGTGGCTGCCAATGGCTGCGACGGTGTCTTTGTCGATTCCACTTTTGTCCAGAAGGGTCAGCGCGGTGTCAGCGAACAGATCCGCTATCCGGCTGTCGAGTTGTAGAATCCGGCCTACCGGGGTGGTATCCGACAGCTGATGCAGCTGAAGGCTTTCCGGCAGGGAAGTGGCGTGGCTGGCCAGGACGCGGGGAGGATAACAGTCCAGATCGACCAGCACGCCATCGATGGCGTCCATGCTGGTACCGGAGATCAGGCCGATAAAATAGCCGGCTTGGGACATTGGAGGCGGCTAGTGTGCGACTTGTTGCTCTGCCTTCTCCCGCAATGCCAGCAGAATCTTGCGATCAATCTCATAATCGGCGACCTGCAGCTCGCCATCGTATTGCTCGAGTTCCTGCAATCCCGCCAGTAAAGGCCGGGTGTTTTGCTTGAAATCGGCCAGAAGTTTATCCGGTATGCTCTCGGCCTTGGGCAAATCCACTGTCAGCGGGTTCTTATGGACGCCGTTGATGCGGAATTCATAGTGCAGATGCGGACCGGTAGCCAGGCCGGTGGCACCGACATAACCAATCACCTGACCCTGCCGGACACGACTGCCGGACTTCAGACCCTTGGCAAAACGTGACAAGTGGCCGTAAAGAGTGCTGTAGCGGCCGCCGTGTTCGAGGACAATCGCATTGCCATAGCCGCCCTTGCGGCCGATATGCACAATTTTGCCATTACCACTGGCTTTGACCGGCGTGCCGGTCGGTGCCGCGTAATCGGTACCCTTGTGGGCGCGAATGCGGTTTAAAACGGGGTGCTTGCGTTTCAGATTGAAATGCGAGCTGATGCGAAAGACATCCAGCGGATTGCGGATGAACGCCTTGCGCATGCTGCGGCCGTCTTCCGCATAATAATCGGCGCCGCCGTCCGGACGGGCATAGCGAACGGCACGCAGCGTCCGATCCTTGTTAGCAAACTCCGCCGCGAGGATGGGGCCGGCCTGCACCAGCGTGCCATCGCGGTAGGTTTCCTGAAAGATGACGTTGAAATGGTCGCCGCGCTGAATATCCTGTACGAAGTCGATATCCCAGCCGTACAGGGTGATCAGCTGCATGATCATATTGTCATTCAAGCCGGCCTTCTTGCCGGCGAGATACAGCGAGGAATCAATAGTTGCCGACGCGGCACGCACCTTGGTGGTCAGCTCGGCCTTGGCCAATTCGGCCTCGTAACCGTTGTCGGTGCGCTGTACTGTGACCTGATGCAGGCTGTCGGGGTCATATTGCAAGGCCTGCAGCATGGTTTTCTCGCCTTCGGCATCGATATCGAACAGCAATTCCTGCCCCGGCTTCAGGTCCTGCAGCGACTGGGTGACCTCGCCGAGCTGCATAATTTCATGCAGTTGTCTCGGGCTCAGGCCGAGCCGTTTGAAAATCCGCGCCATGCTGTCGCCATTGTCGACGGTGATGATGTGCCAGTCCGGCCGGGCAGATTCATCTGTGACTTCAGTCGAAACCGGATCTTCGCTCAGAATTTCAGCTTCCGCCTCACGCTCCAGGTCGTCTGCGGATTGCTGCCCGGGGTTATCCGGCGGTTGCATGGCTGCTTCTGCCGGCATAACAATCGCCGCCGCCGCCGACCTCATCGGGGACTTCAGAGTGACGACAGGCTCGTCGACCGGGGCTGCTGAGGCTTGATTGCTACTGGGAGACTGCGGAGATGGAGATTCTTGGGAAGCTTCCTGGACGGAAAGGGGTTCCGGGCTGAACTGACGTTCTGCGGGGGTCTCGAGTACCGGGTATGCGGCCATGACCCCGCCGGGAACGGACCAGCTGGCCGCCGTTTCGTTGCGATTATAGTGCGCGTAACCAATAAAGGTCACAATTGCACACAAGCCCATCACAATGACACGGCGCCATACCCTCAACCGGCGATAATGGGCTGGCTCCCAGATGATTTCAGCCTTATAGTCTTGCTTCACGTTGATTCTATAAGTCACGGTGTTTTCTTGTTTATTTTCGGCCAACAATAGCCGGATACCGACAGGCAGTCAACGCCAGGTTTCCACACTCTGAAAGCTGCGACTATCATACACGCCGCGCCCCCTAGCTTGATTATGACTTAACCAACTTTATTACCCAAATACTAGGAACCCAGTCACATGAATTCGCTGCAAGCGGACCTGGCAATGCTGCGCCGCGGGACCGATGAAATCCTGCTCGAACCGGAGCTGATCAAACGCCTGCAAGAAAACCGGCCCCTACGCATCAAGGCCGGTTTCGACCCGACCGCGCCCGACCTGCATCTGGGTCACACTGTATTGATCAATAAAATGCGCCAGTTCCAGGAACTGGGGCATGAGGTCATCTTCCTGATTGGGGACTTCACCGGCATGATTGGGGATCCCACTGGCAAGAACGTGACCCGCCAGCCGCTGAGTCCGGAACAGATTACCGAAAACGCCAGAACCTATAAAGAACAAATCTTCAAAATCCTCGATCCCGATCGGACTACCATCGAATTCAATTCACGCTGGATGGGACCGATGAGTGCTGCTGACATGATCCAGCTCGCGGCCAAACATACCGTCGCGCGCATGCTGGAGCGCGACGATTTCCACAAGCGTTATCAGACCAACCAGTCGATTGCCATCCACGAATTTCTGTATCCACTGGTGCAGGGCTACGACTCGGTGGCGCTGAAGGCCGATGTCGAGCTCGGGGGAACCGATCAGAAATTCAATTTGCTGGTGGGTCGCCAGCTGCAGGAGCAATACGGTCAGGTGCCGCAGGTGATTATGACCATGCCACTCCTGGAAGGACTGGACGGCGTGCAGAAGATGTCGAAATCGCTGAACAATTACGTCGGCATCCAGGAACCGCCGGGGGAAATGTTCGGCAAGCTGATGTCGGTGTCGGACGAGCTGATGTGGCGCTATTTCGAGCTGCTCAGTTTTCGGCCCATGACCGAGGTGGAAGAACTGCGCCGGGCGGTGGCTAAGGGGCGCAATCCGCGTGACGTCAAGTTTGAGCTGGCAGTCGAGATCGTGGCCCGCTTCCATGATCAGGCTGCAGCCGAGGCAGCCCGCGAGGCCTTTATCGCCCGATTCCAGAAAGGGCAATTACCTGAAAATATTGAAGAATACTCGCTTCCGGCAGATTCTGATGAAGGGCTATGGCTGCCCAAGGCTTGTACCGCGATACAGATGGCCAGTAGCAATTCTGATGTAATCCGGAATATTTCGGCCGGGGCTGTGCGGATCAACGGCGAAAAAGTATCTGATAAAAATACAAAACTGAAAGCCGGAGAGGAATATGTGATCCAGATTGGCAAGCGCCGCGTTGCTAGAGTCCGGGTTATTAAAGCGGACTAATCACTTTTCATCATTCACTAACCACTTAGGATGGCGACCGGCCTCACCGCCAGCACTTCAGAATCCCATCGCATGGTGGCGCGGGGAGCGGCCAGAATCGACGGTGAGCGGCTGACGGACAAGCCGGCTTGAAATTGCCGCCGATACCTGCCATATATTTCAGGCCGGCAAACGGAAATTCGCCCGAATTACCCTGATCTAAGCCCGGCCGTGAATATGCAGATACATTATATATAGGAAAACACGGCCCGGGTTCAGGGCTCTTGGTCGTACCCGCTGATGCCGGAGTGAACATAAGCGTAAGAAAGTCGTCGAGATTTGTTGACGGCCCTTCGACAGGGTGTATAATTCCGCCTCTTTCGCCGGGCGATCTGCTTCGGCCTGCTCTTTAACAATATCTGATCAAGTAATCTGTGTGGGCGCTTGACGTCATGGATTGCATCACTATATCAATAGTGACAAGCAATACTGACGGCAACGTCATATAGCCTTGTGTAACTATTGAGCCAAGAGATTGGTCCCATCTCCAAATGGGGCGTTCAAACTTAAACTGAAGAGTTTGATCCTGGCTCAGATTGAACGCTGGCGGCATGCCTAA
>CAZFUS010000020.1:0-36053 GCA_964522485.1 uncultured Enterobacteriaceae bacterium
TTTGCTGCGGGCTGCGGCGATTGGTAGTGGTCTTCTTGGCGCCATTAAGCTGCTTTCTGTCGGCCTCAAAAAGGCGGGACGGCCGCAATCACTGCCCAGGCCGATCTACCAGCCTCGACAATGGCTAGCCAGTGCTGCACCGATGGTGCTTGTGGGCAGTATGTTTCTGGTCAATTCCAATGCGGATATACTGATGCTCGGGTCGCTTGTCGGCGCCGAGGCCGCTGGCGTATATAAAGCAGCAACGCGTGGTGCGGAACTGGTGGTTATCAGCCTGGTGATCGTCAACGTTCCGCTGGCACCGATAATCGCCCGCCTCTATGCGGCGGACGACAGGAGAAAACTGCAACTCGCATTGACACGTTGCGCGCAGATTGCTTTTGTTCCGGCCGCAATCGTAGCTGTCCTCTTTATACTGAAGGGAGAGTGGTTCCTTCAGCTCTTCGGTACTGAATTCGCCAGTCATGAAGGAAGCTTGAGCCTGGCGATTCTGAGCATCGGGCAATTGTTTAATGCAGCGGCTGGGCCTGTGGCGCTCCTGTTGATTATGACAAAGCATGAAAACTACGCAGCACGGGCAATGACTATAAGCGCTGTATTGAACGTGATTCTGAACGCGGCTCTCATCCCGATCGCGGGGCTGATCGGTGCAGCTATCGCCACCGGGATCAGCACAATTGTCTGGAATCTGCTGCTTCTCGTTTTTGCTCTTCAATACTTGAAACTGAATCCCGGCGTAGTGCCACTGCATTTGCTTAGTACACTGAGGAAGGCCTGATGGACAGGCACGCACGTTCAATTTTTGGCAATAATCAAGAACTCCGATAACGCTGTTTATCCAATGCGATACCAAAATCTTAAACAGTTACTTACCGCTATAGGTCTCAACCATAGTTATAGGTTTAGTATGCTTCCGTTCTGGATGGTACGCCCAATGTTAAGAAGCTACTATGGTAATGTATGGAATGAATTGCCCGTCGAGATCAAAGCACTCTTTATACACATTCCGAAGTGTGCGGGCACATCTGTTACAAGTGTTCTTTACGGCAAAGAGATGGGTCATCGGCCCGCTGTGCTTTATCGCGCCACCAATCCGCGACGCTTCCACAGTATTCCGAGCTTTGCAGTTATTCGCAATCCTTATGACCGATTCTGTTCAATATTCAACCATAATAAATGTCCAAGGTTTGACTCTGAAAAAGATATTTTTGATAAAAAGTTTTACTCCGGTTTTTCCAACTCGTGCGAATTTGCCCATGCTCTGGGAAGAGACGGGGGACTTACAAATGCTTTTATGTCACACATACTTGCACGTCCACAGGTGGAATGGATTAAAATCGAAAATAAAATAGCCGTAAATTATCTGTTTTGTTACGAAAAACTTCAAAATTTGCAGAACTTCTTGAATGATCTTTCAGGAGATCAATCAATGCAATTGCCTTATGCCAATGCTTCCGGCAGGAGCCGTTCGTGGGATGCGGAATTGGACGAAGATGCAAAAGAAATTGTCTATAATCTGTATAAAGAGGATTTCAGGCTATGGGAAAAATTGCAGTCAGGCATAATTGAGTTTGACTCGCGCTCGCAGACATCCGGCTCTTTGGAACAAAGGGAGCATTCCTGATGTCAAAGGTGAAATTCTCGTATCGCCGCAGTTTCGATACCGGATTTGCGGACTGGTTTGCTGTATAGTCGCCCGGATACGCTGACCTAGCAGCCCCGAACATCCGGGCCTGATGAGGCGTTTGCCCCTACCGGTGCTGACAATACCCACTGCCGGTATTTGCCGTCCGGTCGCTTGTCACCGATAAATTACGGTAGGAAGACGGCCCGACAGCAGGTAAAGCACTGCAGAAAGCGGTTTGCACCCAAGCGGTAAACTGTTCGCCAAAATGGGAGAATCCCAAGCCATAATCGCCCGCAGGAAGGAGTAACTTCATGTAGGCGAGCGGATAACCAATTAGATGTTATTGGAGATGCAAGTAGTCTATGTTGGTGTCGCGGTCGGTCCGCTTTGGAGGTCGGGCTATGGCACGTAAACCGAATTTCTTCATTATCGGTGCACCGAAATGCGGGACCACCGCTATGAGCGAATATCTCCGCAGCCATCCCAACGTGTTTATGTCAGAACGGAAGGAACCCAATTTTTTCAGTTCCGAGTTAGGCCTAAGCCGTAGATCCATTGATCAGTATCTGGATCTGTTTGCAGATGCCAATCCGCAACAGACAGTTGTTGCAGAGGCATCTACCACTTATATCTATGCTCAGTTTGCCCTGGAGAACATCAAGCAATTCGATCCGCACGCAAAACTCATGGTGATGCTCAGGCGGCCTTCAGATCTGGTTTACGCAGTTCATGGGCAATGCATGTTGGCGGGCATAGAAACAGAGACAGACTTTGAGAGAGCATGGGCCTTGCAAGCGGAGCGTGTCGCAGGTAAAAATCTACCGCCGGGTTGCCCTAGCTATAAGTTGTTGCAATATAAATGGATTGGTAGCATTGGCAGTCAGGTTGAAAGGCTGTTTCAGATATTTCCAAGGACACAGATCCATATTGCGTTGCTGGATGACTTGGCGGCCGATCCAAGGCGCGAATACTTGCGATTATTATCATTCCTTGGTTTACCGGATGATGGGCGGATAGCTTTCCCCCGTATCAATGAAGCCAAATCATACAAACGGCCGTGGCTCGGGCAGATACCCAGGCTGCTGCGTAGCCGCTTTGGCAAACTGTTCTTCATGTTGCGTCAGAAGACCAGGTTTCACGGCACCGGCCTGCTAAGAATAATTGATTCTTTTAATACCGAAACGCGTCCACGTTCGCCATTAACTCCTGAGTTTCGACACTATCTGGACGAAGTTTTTGACAGCGAGGTTAAGCTACTTGAAGAGCTCCTCGGACGGGATCTGAGTGTCTGGCGTAGCGATCATCCGCCAGATGCCTCCCGTGTGTTGGTGGAGAACAATGTCAGTTCCGGCTGAAAGCACCTTCTCTGCATATCAGGCAGTTGCGAGGCAGGGTAAGCGAGAAGCCGTCCGGCGGTGGATGGTGTCGCTGGTTTTTGTGCTGTATTGGTTGCTGATCTTCGAGGGTGCGTTGCGCAAGTGGGGTGTGCCGCAACTGGAGCAGGTATTTTTCTTTATTCGTATACCGGTCACCCTGGTCCTGTATTGGATCGCCTTTTATTATCGTCGCTGGCCCCGGACGAATGCGCCGATGCTGTTCTTTTATTTTTTCGTGGCCGTGACGACGATGCTGATCCCTATACAGTTTATCATGGGGGATTATGATTCGCGTTATCTGCTCCTTGTCGGTTATGGTTGGATAAATTATTTTTTTTACATCCCGCTTGCCTTTCTGATTGCCGAGCAGTTTCGCCAGGAGGATCTCCGGCGCCTGATTCGTCATACTATGTGGATCGCTCTTGCGTCTGCCCCTGTCGTGATCTTGCAGTTTATTTCTCCCCCTGACAGCGTGATCAACCTTGGTTCCGGACTGGACGAGGAGAATCAGTTTAGGGGCCTGGACGCTGTGTTTGGGGTTGTACGTCCTACCGGTTTTTTCACCTCGACACTGGGTCAACAGATGTTAGTCGCTGGCGCCGCGGCGATGGCACTGGCAGTCTTTCTACAACAGAAAAGAGCACGCCCGATAAGTCCGCTACTGCTATGGATGGGCACCGCGGCTATCGCGGTTATGATTATGTTCAGCCAGAGCCGCGGCCTGTTTTTGAACGTTGGCTTGATACTGGCGGCTGCCGCCGTGGCAGGACTACTTACCGGCAAAAAACGCGTTGTCTTACGAACTATTGTCTGGCCGACAGCTCTGTTGGTGTTGGTGGTTATCCTTTGGCCACTACTTTTCCCGGATGCTTTTGAAGTGTTCACCGACCGCTGGACAAGTGCCTGGCGTAAGGAATCATATCTCTTCCAGTTTGGTATTTTCGGTCGTGCGCTTTACGGTTTATACAGCTTCATCTACTACCTTCCGGAGACGCCTGCCTTCGGCTACCTGCTCGGGCTCGGCGGCAATGCGGCAAATCAGCTTAACTGGGTACAGCTGCCGCAAGCTGCCTTCGAATGGCAGGGATACGGCAGCTGGGCTGAACTTGCGTGGGAGCGTCATATCATAGAACTCGGACCAGCGCTTGGGACAGCCTTTATCGCATTCCGTGTATGGTTGACGATCTGGCTTGCACTGCGGGCAATGCGCGCGACGCGTCTCAGTGGAGATCCTTTACCAGTTATACTATTCGGCTACGCGAGTGTGACCCTTCTATTCAGACAAATTACTGGTCACGGCACGGTCATCGGCTTTTGTTGGCTGTTTGTCGGACTTTGTGTCGCCTCCGCACGGATTGCGATAAGTAACACGCGCACCGTGCCCGTGCCGACAGCATCGAATATAGAAAGGACACAGCACTATGCAAGATGAAAAAATTCTGGTCATCAACTACTCCGCTCCGGAATTGAACCATCTGGCTGCTGCGCTAGACAGTGCAGGCGTCCTATTGCACTACGTGCGGCCTTATGCCAATCAATCTCGGATGTGGGAGCGGGTTATCGCCAATGTGCCATGGCTTGGGAATTTCTACGGACGGACTTTCGGCCGCCGCATTCTTCCTTCCGAACTGCGCCAGCAGCATTTGCGCGAAGTTGCTGTTGGGGCCGATATGCTCAGTGCCGCGGCGAGGCACTTCATGGGCAAGCCAGGGAAACAACTGTCCGAACGTCTGCACTGGCATATTCAAAAACGTGTTGCGGCGGCCGGGGCCAAGTACGCTGCAGAGGAGGCAGAGCTTATTGTGTCCAGTTACCATGTTGCGAGAAATGCTTTCAAACATGCAAGTTGTAACTGTGTGCTCAATTACCCGATTGCTCACCACAGTTATATCAAGGAATTCGTAGCCGAAGAGGCGGAACGGGAGCCGGACTTCGCCGCGACTTTACCTGATTGGAGAGGCACTGCTAAGACATCGGAGATACAGCACCTCGATGAGGAGATCGATCTGGCCGACTTTGTTCTCGTGGGTTCAAGCTTCGTCCGTGACTCTTTTGTGGCGCAGGGAGTGTCTCCAGAAAAGTTGATCGTCGTTCCCTACGGTGCAGATGTGCGCCGCTTCAGTCCACCTCCAGAGAATTCAGGAAAACGGTTGCCGGGTGATTGCTCGAACGGTTTGAATTTGCTCTACGTAGGCCATATCAATCAACGCAAAGGTATTTCCTATCTTTTGCGCGCGTATGCTGCTTTCCGGAGGCCGGACACTCGACTCAGAGTGGTCGGTAGTTTTTATGGAAACCCCGACGCACTGACACCCTACCGTGAATTGTTCGAGCACATACCGCATGCACCACAGACCGCATTGGCAAATTACTACAGGGAAGCCGATGTCTTCGTATTTCCCACCCTGATTGAGGGAATGCCTCTCGTAGTGCTGGAGGCCATGGCAAGTGGCTTGCCAGTGATCACGACACCCAATGGTCCCGGTGACATCGTGCGTGATGGCGAAGATGGATTCGTTGTTCCCATCAGGAACGTGGATGCCATCGTCGAGAAGCTGGAATATCTGCGTAACCATCCCGAGGAGCGATTGCGCATGGGACGGAATGCGCGGCAGCGAGCGCTGGAGTATTCCTGGTCGGCGTACCGGCAGCGGGTTACAAGGACGTTACTCTCGCTGCTGAAGAGTGAAAACATTAGCCTGCCCCTGATGGCCGAGAGCGGTCGATGACGAGCGGCACGATAAGGCCAAGCATACTTAAATATATGCCGAATGATCATGCCCGGTCTGGTTTGAGCAATATGCGCCTAGATTGTTTTGCTGGGCGGGAGGCAAATGTTAAGTGTAGCGTTCATATAAAGTTGCCCAGATGAAAATTCTTCTTATCGGCAACTATTCGAACAGCCGACAGCAGAGCATGCAGCTTTTTGCAGAACTGATGCGCAGGGACTTGATAGCGACTGGTCATGATGTACGGCTAGTGCGCCCGCCCGTCATACTGGGCCGCCTCCGCAGTGGCGAGACAGGTCTGGCCAAGTGGATCGGCTATATTGACAGATTCCTACTGTACCCGTTTCTGTTACGTTGGCAAATTCGCTGGGCAGACGTGGTTCACATCTGTGATCATGCGAATGCAGTTTACATTCCGCACTTGCGCAGCAAACCGCACGTAGTTACCTGCCATGACATGCTGGCTATTCGTAGCGCACTGGGAGAGATCCCGGACAACCCGACCCGCTGGAGTGGCAGGATTTATCAGCGCTGGATCCTGAAAAATCTGCGCAAGGCGCAGAAAGTGATCTGCGTGTCCCGGCGGACGCAAGATGAGATAAAGCGGGTTGCCGGTCTGGACAGCAGCCGGGTGATGATAGTCCCGAACGCGATCAATTACCACTACCGGCCGATGGCGACTGAAGAGGCCTTGTCGCGCCTGCAAACCCTTGGCCTTGACGTTGCAAGGCCGTTCTTTCTCCACGTGGGCGGCAACCAGTGGTACAAGAATCGGACCGGTGTTCTGCGGATATTTTCCAAACTTGCACAGACACTGGATTACCGGAAGCACTATCTGGTAATGGTTGGTAAACCCTGGACTGGCGAGGTACGGCAACTCGCACAAAGCCTGGCATTGGAAATGCGCACGGTTGAGTTGGTAGACGTCTCGAACGAAGATCTTTGCGCGCTGTATTCAGTAGCCGAAGCACTTCTGTTTCCTTCCTTGCAAGAAGGCTTCGGTTGGCCAATCATTGAAGCCCAGGCTTGCGGCTGCCCCGTCATCACTACGAATCGACCGCCCATGACTGATGTCGGAGGCAATGCCGCGATCTATATCGATCCCTCTGACATAGATGGTGCGGTAAAGAATATTGCAACAGGACTTGTTGAGCGGGAACAGCTGCGAGCACAGGGCTTAAAAAATGCTGCACATTATTCGCCCGAAGCGATGATCGGAGCTTACGTTGAACTCTATCAGGCGGTTGTAATGGGCCACCCATCGTCGTGGCGTACAAACGCCCGTGACGAAATGCGTAGCGGATAAAAACATACTTCGACCAGAATCGCTGGTCTGTCAGGAAAGGAAGATTTCAACCTGACAGACATAGCCTGCAGACGGTATATAAGACTGTAAAATGCTTCGAATTCTTCACGTGATTCAAACCTTGTCCCCGCAATACGGAGGACCGGTAACCGCCCTTAATGCTCTGGTCAAGGAGCAAGCGAAGGCAGGTCATGAAGCGACGGTCTGTACCACCGACTGCGGCAATAGTACCCAGGAAAAATTGCCAGCCGATCATTTTCAGGCGCTCTATCCTGATGGCATTGAGTTGAAAGTGTTTTCCGGGACGTTCACACCCTTGCTCGTCTCGCCTGGTCTTGCGAAATGGCTGCGGCGAACTCTTGGAACCTTTGACATTGTGCATATCCATGGCCTCTACCGTTTTCCGGCCACTTATGCCGCCTATCAGGCCCACAAACAGGGTGTACCTTATATCATCAGACCTCACGGCGCGCTTGATCCATACCTGTATGATAAAAGTTCGCAAAGTGTCTGGTTAAAGCGTCTGTATGAACGCTGGTTCGATCTGCCCAACCTGCATGCAGCCGGAGCGATCCACTACACCGCCGAAGAGGAGCGTGAGCGGGCCTCGTTTCTCAGACTGCAAGCACCATCGTTTGTCATACCCAACGGCATCGACTGGTCTCGCTTCGAGCGTTTGCCAGCGCGGGGGGCGTTTCGCACCTGGCATGGATACGGTGACGCGCCTCTGGTGCTGTTCCTCGGACGCCTTCATTTCAAGAAGGGATTAGATTTGCTCATTCCGGCATTCGATACGGTACGGCGTCGATTTCCAGAGGCAAAGCTTGCCATTGTCGGGCCAGAGAATGACGACTACGGGCATCGAGTGCGGGGCTGGGTAGCCGAACGCGGGTTGAACGACGCCGTGCGTTTCGTGGGGCATCTGGATGGATCGGACGTGGTGCAGGCATATGTAGATGCGGACATGTTTGTGTTGCCTTCCTATACCGAGAACTTCGGAATGACGGTGGTTGAGGCAATGGCCTGTGGATTGCCGGTGGTGATCTCGGATCAGGTGAATATCCATGCCGAGGTAGCAGCTTCGGGCGGTGGACTGGTTACGCGCTGCGATATTGCTGAAGTGGCCGGCGCGATAACTGAACTCCTGGATGATGAGGACCAGCGCAGGCTCATGGGGCAGGCGGGGCGGCGTGCGGCGCAGACACATTATACCTGGCCGGCAATTGTCGAAGCACTGACCGGGGAGTATGAAGCGGTCATTGCTCGCACTCGGCAGGGACACAGGGCCAGCGGGTGATCAGTAAGATAATCAAGGCGATCAAGGTCCTGTCATTGCGTGGAGGTTTATCTGCCATGCTGCGGCATGGTGTGGCAGCTTCGGTGGAGCATGTAAACGTTCTGGCTGGACTCGGGTGCCAGACGGTGGTGGACGTCGGCGCAAATCATGGCCAGTTTGCTCTGGTGGCCAGACATTGTTTCCCGCAAGCGCGTATTTTTTCTTTCGAGCCTTTGTCTGGTCCTGCCGGAAGGTTCAAACGCGTGTTTGCAGAGGATCCGCAGGTAATGCTGTATCCCGTAGCCATAGGGCCGGAGGCGGGAGTCGCAACGATCCATGTTTCGGGCCGTGATGATTCATCGTCCTTGCTGCCGATTACACCCATGCAGGCCAGTCTGTTTCCCGGCACGGCGGAGACAGGAACCCAGTCCATCCAGGTGGGAAAGTTGGCGGATTTTGTCTCTGAAGCTGATGTCACACCGCCCGCAATACTGAAACTGGATGTTCAGGGTTTCGAACTGTCTGCATTACAGGGCTGTAAGGATCTGATCCACTGTTTTACCTGGATTTACGCTGAATGTTCCTTCGTCGAGCTGTATGAAAAGCAGGCGTTGGCGGATGAGCTGATCGCCTGGCTCTCGGAACACGGCTTTCGGCTATGTGGCGTCTACAACATGACATATGACAAGCAGGGGCGTTCGATTCAGGCAGATTTCCTGTTCGCGAGGCGAGCAGTTGATACAGGGATCCACTCATAATACTTTTTATAAAGCGATAATAGAGGAATGCACATCAGGAGAATAAATGAATACAACAGAACAGATTATCAGAAGGTGTGTTGATCAATCGAAGTCCAGATTCGACTTATGGGTTCACTTTTTGCAGTCAAGTAACGTGAAGAATATGGTTGAGTTGGGGGTTTACAGAGGAGACTTCGCGTCAAGACTTCTTGCAGAATGCGATTCAATAGAAAAATACTACATGATAGATCCATGGCGCCATTTGGATAACTGGAATAAACCAGCAAATAAAGATGACAAAATTTTTGAACAGTTCTTATCAGAAACGAAATCCAAGACCGATTTTGCAGCCGGGAAGCGGATCATCCTGCAAGGAAAAACCACTGAAGTAGTAGATGAGATACCCGATGGCGAACTTGACTTTGCATACATTGACGGTGATCACACGCTCAAAGGGATTGCAATCGATTTGATTCGTTTATACCCAAAAATTAAGATTGGTGGCTGGATTGGAGGGGATGATTTTAGTAGAAGAGTGTGGCAACACGGCACTGCATTTGAACCCACTCTTGTTTTTCCTTTTGCCGTGTATTTTTCTGAAGCAGTTGGTGCCCGGATATATGCTCTTCCCGCTTCACAATTTTTAATTGAAAAGAATAATATTCGTCACTTTGCTTTTATAGATTTGACGGGTGATTATCAGAATGTTGGTCTAAGGAGTCAATTCCATCCAGATAAGCTGTTGGTGCTAAAGCTGACCGAGACATTTCCTTTTATAAGGAAAGTTATCAGGCGAGCAAAGCAGATGGTAACGAAATAGCGGTTATACAGACAATTTATGCGCTGAGGCGCTGGATTCATCCGATTATGTTCTACCTGTGACACCATAAATAAGCGATGTATGTGAAAAATGATCTGTCACCATTACAAATGCATTTTTGTCCACATCCCAAAGAATGCCGGCCAGAGTATCGAGCATGTCTTTCTGAATTTATTGAACCTTAGCTGGCAAACGCGCACCCCGCTCCTCCTTATGCCAAATGACAGGCCAGAGATAGGCCCACCCAGGCTTGCACATCTTAAGGCTCAGGAATATGTTCGTTATAAATATCTGACCCAGGAAATTTTTGATGACTACTTCAAATTCGCTTTTGTAAGAAATCCCTGGAGTCGGCTGGTTTCAATTTATAAGCATATGGGCTATGACAAGAAACGCGAGTTCAAGCAGTTTCTAATGCGCGACTTTAAGGAAACCGTTTTCAGGAATGAATATTGGTTTGTCGGACCGCAAAGTGATTTTGTTTGTGACGATAATGGAAATATACTTGTGGATTTTATTGGCAGATTCGAAAGTTTGCAGAATGATTTCGACTATGTATGCAAAAAAATAGGCCTTCTTCCAACTCAAGTCCCTCATGTGAATAAAGCCAAAAATGATAATCTGGTCTTTAGCTTAAGGCCCAAAAAGCTGACCAAGTATGTAATATACAATATCGCAAAAAAAGACATACCAGGGTTTACACGATATCAGGACTATTATGACAATGAATCCAGGCAGTTTGTCGCAGAGTGGTACAAAAGCGATATTGAGTTATTCGGATATGACTTTGACTAGTGTCTCCAGTAGACGCAGGCGCCTGAGAACCTCGTCAATCCGGGACTGTTTGTGCACTGTTGTAAACATGGCCCTCGTAATCTATATCAGCTTATGTCCTTACGCTGCTGCTACAGCCGGATGCACAAGATTCCGCTCTAAATACTGAAAGCTGTGAACCCCCGATGTGGGGTATTGTCCATTTTTACTCAGGAACGCATTCTCGTTAAACAGTAGCGTTCGTTCAGTTCCAGCCCGTTGTCAGACACAAGCGGTAGGCAAATGATGGATATGGCAGTGTTTAAGGTGGTGGCAGTCGTGCTGCCGGTGTTGCTTACCGGGACCTTGTCTCAGGCGGCCGGTCAGTGGCAGGGCACAGCCCCTCCACCACTCGCGGAAGAAGAGGTTCAGGCACACCGCCGTGCCAGCCAGTTCCTCGTCCTCAACACCGGTGGCTCGGGTGGCATGTTTGGCCAAGGAGATCTCCGCAGAAATCTGCTCGACGTTGCCTTCTGGCACGACGGGCAACATGGAGCCGTCTGCGGCGACGCCGGGGCGTTTTATACCGCCGACGGCGGACTGTCCTGGCAGCGTATCCGGGAGGATCCCCGAAAGGAATACCCGGGCGCAAAGGGTGTCAGGTATTATTCTGTCGCGATTTCCGGAGCGGAGGAAATCTGGCTGGTCGAGGGAGAGGCCCCGAGCCGGGGTCGGCATTTGTGGCACACGACCGATGCGGGCAGGACGTGGGAGGATGTGTCCGAACGGCTGCCGGGCGAACTCAAGTCGGTCAGCGACCTCGAAGTCCGTGGTCCGCATGTCTGGTTGCTTGCCGGCGATCAGTCGCGGTCCAGTTATCGCAGCGATGACGGCGGGCAGACCTGGCAAAGGCTTTCCGTTTTGCCCGGTGCCCGCCTCAGCCACCACAGCATCGCCGTGCCAATATCCGCAGCTTTCAATAAACTGAAAACGGCCTATGTGCTGGGTCTGGCTAACGGGAAATCGGGTCAGCGGGTACCCGCTCTGGCGCGTACCGACGATGGTGGCAGGACCTGGCGGCGGGTGGATATGCCAGTGGCGGATACCCTGCCGAAAGATATCGATCAATACCGGATCGCTTTTGCCACCCCGGAGGCGGGAATGATCGCGTTGCCGGCACCGGGACTGAATTTCGTCGGTAAGGGTGCCTGGGAGAAGAAGCCGGGCGCCACGGCAAGTGTACTGGTTACAACCGATGGCGGTGGAAGCTGGACACGGCGCGCACTGCCCGGCGAGGAGCTGGCGGTTTCAGCCTTGTGGCTTGACCCTGATGATCCGGAGCACGCTTTCGCGGGAGTGTGGAACGGCTTCGTGGATCAGAAAGGTGAGCCGCGCGAAGGTCCGGCACTGTACGAAACTTTCGATGGCGGACGGAGGTGGGCCACAGCCATCCGCGGCCGGCCGCAGATCAACGCGATCTTTGGTCTCGATGGTCGGCGTGTCTGGGCCGTGGGTAACCGCGAGGGTTTCCAGGCTAACGATGTGGTGGCGATTCTTGAGCAGCAGGGCGGCAGGGACTAGGTTTCGCATGCAGACTCAAGGCTTTCACAGTCACGCGACAATCAGATGTTTCTCCTTCGTGACACTGGCCCTCTGGGCGGGGTTTGCCTGGTCGGTGAATGACACGGCTCAGCAAACCGGCAGCCACGGCTTGCGGGCCGGATCGACCGCGGGCGAACCGGGAGTGGCAGCCAACCGCATTCAGCCCTATCCCGACAATCCCTTTTATTGGCAGTACAAAGGTGAGCCGGTGCTGCTGGTGGGAGGTAGCTACCAGGACAACCTCTTCAACCATCCTCATAATCCCGGCCTCAAGCCGGACGGGACGTTGGAGTCGCATCTGGATCTGCTGGTCTCAGTGGGCGGCAACTACGTACGCAACACGATGAGCCACCGCGATTCAGGCAATGTATTTCCTTTCAAGCGCCTGGAGAATGGACGCTTCGATCTGACGCAGTGGAATGATCAGTATTGGCGTCGCTTCGACGACTTTCTGCGCATGACCGAGAAACGCGGCATCATTGTGCAGATCGAAATATGGGCGACCTATGATTACTATAGTGATCGCAATCCCAGGTTCGAACCGCAATCCGGCTGGTCAAGACATCCGTTCAACCCTCAGAACAATGTGAATTACACGGCGCAGCAGTCCCGACTGCCGACCGTATGGAACGAGCCCCCGCGAGCGCCCGAGTTACTCACAGAGGGCCACCCTTTTTTTGTTACTGTACCGGAATTGGATAACAACACGGTCGTGATGCCTTACCAGCAGGCATTCGTCGACAAGATTCTCTCCTACACTTTCAACTATTCGCACGTGTTATACACCATGAATAATGAAATCGTGCAGCCACTCCCTGAATGGGGCGAATACTGGATGAGCTACGTCCGCGGTAAAGCGGAGGAGATTGGCAAGGACATCGAGACCACGGACATGATTCGCATCATAGAACTGAGCAATCCTGTGTGGGGGGATCACCTTTTCAACCAGATTGACCAGCCGGAGTTGTACAGCTTCCTCGAAGTCTCCCAGAACAACCGGAAACAAATCAGCACTCAGTATGGGTGGGATCAGCTCATGGAGCTGCGGGAGTTTCTGATGGATTCGCCACGGCCGATCAACAACACGAAGATTTACGGCGGCGGGGGTGAAGCCGGGGGTACCGTCGACGAAGGCATGCAGAAGTTCTGGCGCAACATCATGGCGGGGAGTGCCTCGGCGCGTTTTCATCGGGATGCTGACTACAAGGCGGGACTGGGTTTGAATGCTCAGGCGCAGGCAAGCCTGCGCAGTGTCGGGATGCTCACTAACGAAATGAATATTTTCTCCACCGAGCCGCGTAACGACCTGCTTTCCAATCGTGCAACAAACGAGGCTTACCTGCTGGCGGAAGTAGGCAAGCAATACGCGCTGTATTTCCCGGACGGCGGCGGGGTGACGCTGGATCTTTCCGACGCACGAGGTGAATTGAAGCTGAAATGGTTGAATATCTCCAAGAGCAGTTGGGCGCGGGAAGAAATTCTGCAAGGTGACGGGCAGGTTCAAATCAACACTCCGGGTAGAGGTCACTGGACGGCGTTGATCCTGAAGAACCCATCGCGTTGATAATGGAGACGCGATGTATTAGTGACAGAATAACGATTGCACGCAAGTGCCTGACGCTGGCTGTGCTGCTCGGTGCGGCGGAACTGGTGACGAGCCCTGCCTTTGCCCAGCAGACCCAGAACCATGTTCCGCGGGCCATGCCCGTTTCAGGCAAGGTAACGATTGACGGCACGCTGGATGACCGGGAGTTCCCGGGCGGGATACTGATGGTCAGAGGTGACGTCGAGCCTTCGCCCTCGACAAAACTCCCGAATCTGACCGAGAGGTTACAGCAGACGCGGTACGCAACTTCGGGACCGGTAGCGATCGAGTATGTATTGCCAGCCAACGGGTACGCGACGCTGGTAATCGAGACGCCCGACGGTCAGCGTGTACGCAACCTGATCAGCGACTACCCGCGCGAAGAGGGCAGGAATGTCGACTACTGGGATGGCACCGATGACCAGGGCCAGCTGGTGGCTCCGGGCAAGTACCGCGTACGCGGCTTGTTCCACGAAAAGCTGGATGTGAAATACGAGTTCGCCTTTGGTAACCCGGCCCCGATGCCATGGCCGACGGCCAAGGGCGATGGCGGCTGGCTGAGCAACCACGCCAATCACATGGCAGTGCTGGCCGATGACGAGCGCATCTACGTCTCGGCACCTTACACTGAAGGGCCTTACCCGCTGATCGCGATGAACTATGAGGGTCAGCAGGTCTGGGGCGGCCTGGCCCGCTGGCACGCCGGGTTCATGGCCCGCAGCGGCGATTATCTGTATACGGTCAACGATCGCGGTGTGGGACTGCCGCGCCGCGAGTTCGATCTGGACAAATCTTCGCCGATCGAGCTGATCCGGCTGGACCCCGGAACCGGGCGCGAAGTGCCGTTCCCCGACGGCAGCAGCCGGCACACAATTGCCGAGTGGAACATACAGGAGCAAGGGGCGGCCAAGAAATGGGAGGGCTGGACGGTCGAGCACTCCGCCCACGACGCCGACTGGGCCGCGACCAACCCGCAGGGTCTGGCGGCCTTGGACGGGACACTATATGTCGCACTGCGCTTTGACCAGAAGCTGCTGAAGGTGGACGCCGGATCAGGCAAAGTGACCGGCGAGATCCCGCTGGACAAACCGGCCGGCATGGTCAGCGACGGCTGGCGCCTGCTGGCGGTCAGCGGCACGCGGGTCGTGCAGGTTCACCCCGAAACGGGACAGGCCGTACCGGTGATCACGGATCATCTGAAAGCTCCGATCGACCTGGCGCTGGATTCGAGGGGTAACATTTACGTCAGCGACTGGGCGGACCAGATGAACGTCAAAGTCTTCTCGCCGGCGGGCAAATATCTCCGGCACATCGGCAAGCCGGGCGGCCGGCCGTGGGTGGGCCGCTACGATCCGCAAGGGATGTTGCTGCCCCGCGGCATCTCGATTGACGCGCAGGATCGGCTATGGGTGGCCGAAGCGGACTTTTCGCCTCGGCGAGTAAGCTGCTGGAACACCGACACCGGCAAGCTGGTGCTGGAGCGGCCTGGTCGCGGCCGCTATGGCGGCATGGGCTACTATATCCTGCCAGATAAACCCGAGCAGGCGATCCTGCTGAACAATCTGCTGGATCTGGACTGGGACAAAGGACGTTGGCGGGTGGCGAGCACGCTGTGGCGCGGGACCCGGGCCGACGAGGTAATCGGCCTGGATCCCTACACCCGTCTGGGGCGTGTTATCCAGCGTCATGACCGGCGGTTGGTAGTGCATACCAGTCTGCAGCCGCAATATGGGCCGGTCATCATCAGCGAGTTGACCGAGGACGGCCAGGCCAGGCCCCTGGCGGCGGTGGGACGATCCGGTATATGGCCGCATATCCGCCAGCGCTGGCAGGGTGGCTTTGCGCCCGAGCCGATCTTCGCCGATCACCTGTGGACTGAGCCGGCGCTGAACGCGGCGGCGAAGCAGGTAGTCCCATGGGTCTTCGAAGGCCCGCGGGCAGGTGAGTTTCGGGCCGTGTCGCGCGCTGCGGGCAAGATCCATCGCCAGGCCCGGCAGGCAGGCTGGCGGCCGAACGGCCGGCCCAGGCAACTCCGCCCCAATGCCAACTTCGTCTGGAGCGACCTTGACGGCGACGGCGGCGTGGATAAGCAAGAGATCACCTACCATGCCACGCCGAAGCTGGAAGGGCCGCTGCCGGAGACCTGGTCCCCAGAGCAATGGAGCGGCGGCGTGGCCGGCAATGACTTGACGCTCTATCTGACCGCGATTCAGGGCGGCAAGGCCCACCACTTCCGCCTGCCCGTGAGCCGCTGGACTGAGGAGGGCACACCGGTCTACGACCCGGAACAAGCCGAGTTGATCGTCGCGACGCCATACATGGGTGAGTCGGCGTGGCTCAGCGACGATAGCCACCTGCTGACGCTGGCGAACCGGGATGGCAACTTCGACCGGCGCGATCCATTGACGATGTTCCGGCCCGACGGCTCGATCGCCTGGACCTATCCCAGTCCCTGGACCGGTGTGCATGGTTCGCACCCCGCGCCCCAGGAAAAACGCGGCCAGCTCGTGGGCCCACTGGGCGTGTTCGGTCAGGCGAAGTTTGAGGGCATCGGCCAGATCTTCGCCCTGCACACCAATGTCGGCACCACCGAAATCCTTACCGCCGATGGTCTGTACCTCGGTCGGCTGTTCCGCGACAGCCGCTCGGCACCCGACCCCTGGCCGGATCAACTCCGACGGGGCATGTCGATCATGAACACCAGCAACGGCGGCGAGTGGTTCGGCGGTCAGTTCTTTCAGGACCCCGATGAGCAAGTCTATGTCGTTGCCTCCAAAAGTGCCGGGGTGATTGCCCGTGTCACGGGTCTGGAAACCACCCGCCGGTTGCGCGAGCAGTCCATCGCACTTACCAGCGAGCAGTACCAGCAAGCCCGGCGGCGGCATCTGGCCGAAGCCCAAAAGCAAGTGAAACAGGTCCAGGCGATGCGGGTGGCGCCGATGAAGGAGGTTGCGGACCTGCCGGCTTTGGATGCCTTCCGCTGGGATGACGAATACTCGGCGGGCTGGCGCTATGACGAAACCCGCGCCGCCAGGGCGACCTGGCGCTACGACGACAAGCACCTGTATGTGGCCTTCCAGGTCGATGATGATACACCGATGTTTAACAGCGGAGAGGACGTGCGGCAACTGTTTAAGTTCGGTGATGCAGCGATTCTTGAGTTGCGCACCAATCCCAATGAGCAGAGCCAGCAGGCGATCGAGGGTGACCAGCGTCTGTTGTTCAGTGTCTACAAGAATAAGCCCGTGGCAGTGCTGTATGACTATCGCCAGGCCGGTGCTAAGAATCCGGTGGAATTCGAAGCAGTCACGATTACACGCATCGACCGGGTAAAAGTTCTCGAGGACGCGGAGATTGCCATCGACCGCAGCGCTGACAGTTACACTTTGCGGGCGGCGATACCGCTGAAGGATCTGAGCTGGCGGCCTGATACGGGTGAGACGTATCCCGGCGACTTTGGGATTGTTTATTCGGACAGGGCCGGCATGAGCAACGAACTGCGTATGCACTGGTCCAACCAAGCTACGGGTATCGTCGACGACCTGTCCCTCGAAGCTGACATCCAACCGGGTAACTGGGGCCGGTTCAAGGTGACCGAGTAGGTTCCCGACCACAGGCAAGGGTTAACATTACTCCAGGCACAATCAACGCTGAATGATAGCAGGAACTTTTTCCTGACGTCTTTGAGAGAGGATTCCCCTATACCATGCGTATTCTCATTTATGGTCTCAATTTCACCCCGGAGCTGACCGGAACCGGTAAGTATACCGGCGAGATGGCGGGCTGGCTGGCTGAGCGGGGACATGAGATAAGGGTAGTGACAGCTCCGCCGTATTATCCGGAATGGCGGATCAAGCAGGGATATTCGGGTTGGCGATATCAGAGAGAAGACAATGCGCTGTTGTTTTCCCCTGATATTTCCGGTGGTGCTGGTTCGGTTCATCCTCATTCCAGACTTTCCTCTCAAGATGACTGTAAGCTTCGGGTTTATCGCTGTCCGCTATGGGTACCAGAGAGGCCGCGGACGGTAACGCGCTTGCTGCATTTGTCCAGTTTTATGCTTAGCAGCCTGCCGGTGATGCTGTGTCAAATTGCCTGGCGTCCACAAGTCGTTCTGGTTGTTGCACCGACCATCCTGTGTGCACCCGCCGGTTGGTTTGTGGCCAGGCTGGCGGCTGCTGCAGCATGGCTGCATGTACAGGATTTCGAGCTGGATGTGGCACAGGACCTGGGGCAATTCAGGGTTGGGCCCGGAAAAAAATTGGCCAGCGCGATTGAGCGTTTCTGGCTCGGACGTTTCGACAGGGTCTCCACGATCTCAATGCGCATGCTGGATCGGTTGGCTGCGAAAGGTATCGACACCGACCATCGGGCACTGTTTCCGAATTGGGTCGACACGAATGCAATTCGGCCAGTGGCTGGGCCGAACAGTTTTAGGCGCGAACTCGATCTGCCGGATGAAACCGTGGTGGCGCTTTATGCCGGCAATATGGGTGAAAAACAGGGCCTGGATTTGCTTGTGGAGGCGGCGCGATTGCTCAAGGATCGCTCAGATATTGTGTTCGTGCTGGCGGGTGCGGGAGCGGCGCGAACGCAGCTGGAGCGAGAAGCAGCAGGATTGCCCAATATCAAATGGCTGCCGCTGCAACCGGATGAAAGGTTTAATGAACTCCTGAACCTGGCTGATATTCACCTGTTACCGCAACGGGCGGATGCGGCCGATCGGGTTATGCCTTCTAAACTGACCGGCATACTCGCCAGCGGTCGCCCGGTGATTGCGACCGCCGCGCCGGCAACCCAGGTGGCCGAGGTGGTGACACAGTGTGGATATGTGGCCACTCCCGGCTCTGTGGAAGAACTGGCCGAAGCGTTGACGGCGCTCGCCGAAGATGTCCCTGCCCGACAAACCATGGGGCAGGCGGCGCGGCGCTATGCATGTGAACATCTGGCGAAGGATGTCGTGCTGGAAACGTTCTACGCGGAGCTGTGTGCGACTGTCGACAGGACAAGAGTACAGGAAGGCGTTTAGGAGAAGCGTTCTTAACATTTATGTTCGAAGGTTATCCCCGTGTCGTTTTAGCCGGTGAATTGCCGGATCGCTTCCGCCTGCAAGGCCCGCTTGTATCCAAGGTCGGGGCAACACCTGAAAATAGAAAACGGTCGATTCGGCGGCTTGGGTAGCGATAGTGGCTAGTGCCGCTAAGGCGCACTGTTCGGGGGCATCCCTGGTTGCCAGTGATCTGCTATTACGCAAACTCACCGGGTCCCCCATTGTCTAATTCTTATCCCGGTATATATTAAAAGTCTGCCAGTCCATGTAAAAAGCGCATTATGCGGTATTACGCCAGGATTGGTATGAAGTTTGCTAAACTATAAATTTAATTAATTGGTTAAGAAGGAAGTGGAATGCAGTGCATTGCTTGCTATGGATGGTGAGTGTGATTGGAGGTATAAATCCAGGTGCAGAAGAAGCGTGCCAGTAGTGTGTTGACATTTCTACTAAAATGATATAAAAATCAATAAGTTACATAACAACACTGAAGCGGCCATGCTGAAATGAAACTAACCGGATCATGCAGCAGTCATAGTCGTGATAAATAATTGAATGGTTATTGATGAAATAAAGCTCTGAAAAACACCGCGTGGGGGACGAGGGGCGTATGTTTGCTTGCTCTATAACGAGGCGTAATCAAGTATGGTGAAAACCCTTTGTCAAATTCAGCCCTGGCGGAGAGCAGGAAAGGGATTCTGTTGGATCTTCATCCTTGGGATTGTAGGCTGTGCCAGCCCGGCGCCTGAGGATTCCGAGGTTGCCGACTTTCAGCGCGAACGGGCGCAAGAGTCCCGCGTACAAGACCTGAACGAGCAGCTGGCGGTGCAGTCTCAGGTTTCTGAAGCCCCTCAAGACAGGCCGCCTGACTCCTACCGGCTCGGTGCGGGTGATCTCCTCGAGATTGTCGTGCTGGGCGCGCCAGAACTGAATCGTAAGGTGCGGGTCGACGGCAGTGGCTCAATTGGCCTGCCTTTAATTGGCGAAGTCTCTGTTGGTGGACTGACGATTGATGAGGCGAGCCAAGAAGTAGCCAAACGCTATGAAGAATCCTATATACGTAATCCTCAGGTCAGTGTACTGGTCGAAGAATACCGCAGTCGGCAGATCACTGTACTGGGAGCTGTGAAGAATCCCCAGGTCTATCCTGTGCAACGCAATATGACACTGCTCGGGACGCTGGCCATGGCAGGAGGTGTAACCGACGAAGCAGGCAATACGGTTTATCTTACGGATTGGGTCACGGACCCTGAAACAAAAAACAAAACCCGCCGCAATGTGGTTCTCAATCTGGACGAACTGGTCTCGAATCAGAACGAAAGTAATCTGGAACTGGGAAGTGACGCCGTTGTGAATGTGCCATCGGCGGGTGTCGTTTATGTAGAGGGTGCTGTTAAAACGCCCGGAGCCTATGATCTGCATGGGGATACGACGGTATTAAAGGCGATCGCCATGGCTGGCGGGGTATTGTTTGAAGCCGAGGAGAGCGGCCTCAAACTCTTACGCCTTCAGAAGGATGGTGAATTTAAGCCGGAGCAGTTTGATCTTGATGCGCTCCGCCAGGATCCCGGCAACGACATTGCATTGAAAGACGGGGATATCGTAGTTGTAGAAACCGATGCCTTCAAATCGGCAATGAAGACGTTTTTCGATGCGACTCGCGGCTTTTTCGGGTTCGGTTATAGCTTGAATCGATAATGGACGTGCTTGTGTTTGCCAGATTTCCGAGCAGCAAAGCATAGAAAGACATAATCTCTATACAATTCAACTTATGCTAATTGCCTTAACATTGGTCCATATATTCCCTGCACTGTTGAGATATCAGCTTCTGCAGGGTAGCAATAACTATTTGCCTGATGGTTCTATCATTGGTGGTAGCTCCATGGTTTCATTGCATAATACCTCAGTCCCCGGCTGCGCAGCCGGGCATTATTGTTGAGACTGGAGAGAATATCGAAGCATGTATTCAAAAGAACCTAATGACAGTCGCCGTCGACTGACACCGGTCAGGAATTCGGTTCCGTCGGAGTTTGAATCGCATCAACAGCTTGCCCAGCCCGGTTTGCCGTATTTCGCGGCAGATGATGATGTAATCAACCTGTCTGAAATCTGGCTGACTTTCAGGAAGTACAAGTGGACGATCTTCGGTATCACTGTTTTGGCTGTAGTGGCAACGATTATCGGTACATTACTCATGCGGCCGGTTTACGAGTCCGCCACCACAGTCCAGATCAGACCTCCTGGCAACCAGATCCTGGAGTACCAAGATCTGGGGGTCGATCCTTCCAATCAGCTGACGCAGAACAATTACTACGAAACTCAATACCAGATCTTGAGTAGCCGGTCGCTGGCTGGCGAGGTGATCGATGAGTTGGATTTGCTTAATAACCCGGAGATCAGTGGTGAAATTGGTCAGCGCGACCTTAAGGCCGGTGTGAGTCAATTAATCGGGATGGTCAAGGGAGTGATTAGTGATGTGATAGACGGTTCCACTGCCGATGAAGAAAAGAGCCTGACTCCGCAGGAAGTACACGAAAAAGCGGTGGAAAGGTTTTTGCAGAAACTGACCGTTGTACCTGTGCGCGACTCCGAACTTGTCAACATCAGCTTCGAAAGTTTTGATCCCGAACTGGCGGCCCGAGTGGTCAATACCCTGGTAGAAAAATATATCCAGGATAATATGCAGCGCTATCGTGAAGCCGGCGAAGATGCGCGGGAATTTCTGCAGACAGAATTGGCCGACATGCAGACCGAACTCAAACAGGCTGACCAGTCCCTGCAAGATTTCGCTTCGCAGCATGAAATAGCCGATCTGGCCGAACGGATCGAGCTGGCGAACGAAAAGTTGGCCAGTCTGGAGTCCAGTCTGACCGAGGTGCAGCAGGAGAAGCTGGCCATCAAGGTCAAATACGACAAGATTAAGGCAGGCAAGGGCAGTGTTCTGCCAGAGATAGTGAGCAGTGAATTGATCAATAATCTACAGCCCGACCTTATAGCTCTGCGTTCCGAATACTCTGAGCTGTCGGGTCAGTTCAAGTCAGACTATCCGAAAATGGTGACATTGAGGAACCGGATCGGAGAACTGGAAAGCCAGATCGAAGCGGAAAAAAACCGTATCAAGGAAGGCATTGTTGACCGCTATGAAGGTCTGGTTCAACAGGAAAAGGCAATTAAAGAATCCATAAAAGAACATGAAGGCTCGCTTTTGGCCCTGAACCACAGTTCAGTTGAGTACAACATATTAAAAAGAGAAGTCGAAAGTAACAAGGAACTCTACGATGGCTTACTGCAGCGGATGAAAGAAATTGGTGTCGCCTCAGGAATACGCGAGAATAACGTGGCCGTCATAGATAGAGGGAAGGTGGCACAGTTACCCTTCAAGCCTAATATGGGCTTCAATGCCATAATGGCATTGGTTCTGGGTTCTGTAGGTGGTACTGGTCTGGCATTCTTCCTGAGTTTTCTGGATAACACCGTGCGTCGACCAGAGGATATCGAGTCACATGCCCATCTACCATCGCTTGGCATAATTCCCCGGATCCAAAAATATAAAAGTAATAAGTTTGGTTCAGTCTCTCCTAAAACACTTGCATTTTACTCTGTCCATAGACCTCAGTCGATGGCGTCCGAGGCTTATCAGTCGTTAAGTTTCAATCTGATGCTTTCCTCGTCTGCAGGGATGCCACAGACGTTGGTTGTCACGAGCGCTAATCCCATGGAGGGCAAGACCACCACCGCCTGCAATCTGGCCTGTGTCCTGGCGCGGAGCGGCAAGAGTGTTTTGCTGGTTGATGCTGATTTTCGTCGGCCCCGGCTCCATAAGCTGTTTGGACTGCAGCAACGCTCCGCCCCGCCGGATATTACTGCCAATCATGATGATGTAATGAAAGGTTACAACAGTCGGTTTTTACACTCCAGCCAGGTTAAGAATCTCTATGTCCTGACCATGATGAGTGGCACCATTCCGCGAAATCCGACCCATCTGTCACCTGATCGGGTTCGGAACCTGTTCTATGAACTTGGCAGATTGTTTGATCACATCATTATCGACAGTGCTCCGATAATGGGCTTGGCAGATTCATTGTGCTTAGCCAGTGCAGCGGATGGTGTAATACTGGTTGTCTCCTCCGGCGAGACTACCAAGATGGCTCTGAAATACGCAACGCAGCGGTTACGTCAGGTTCAAGCTCCCTTGTTGGGTGTTGTACTCAACAATGTCGATCTGGGAAGACCTGAATATAGTCAAGACCGCGGTTACTATCGTCATCCTGTGCCGGACGAATTTGACGCGCTTGAGATGCCCCGGTCACAAGAGAGTTTGGATCGAAAAGCGAGTTGAGGCAGGCCGTGTTCCAGCTTTAGGATCCAATAGGGTGCGGGATTATTTCTTGTCCGTGTTTCAGTGATATTCATATGGCTTTAATAAGTCAGCCCGTTGCATCCATATTCGCTGTACCACGCAGTTGGTGTTGCGCGCTGGTATACTTAACGTGCAGTCTGCCGCATCTGTATCCCGACAGGTGTGGTGTCATTTGAAGCATACCTTTTATAGGTGCCGCCGTTCTCTACGGTGCTGGCCTCTTGTTGTAACAGCGTGCTTTTGAATTGGACACCATCTTGCCGGTCGCAGTTACCGATTTAAACCAAAATTGCAGTACAAACGGATATAGTCGCCACTGAGACGGACAGGCGATAATGTCAAGAGAAGGAGACTGTGTCAGAACTTTAAAGGCATTGCAGCAGGGTGGTAATCCGCTGCTTTCGTCGGAATGCGCGGAAGGGCTGTTGCAGTGGTTGTGTGGCGGGCGGCATGGTAAAGCCGCATCACCGCGCCGGATACTGGGAGATCCTGTGGCTGACAAGCATCTGGTGCAGCGGGTCTACCGGGCACTGGATGCTACTCTCTTTGCCGATGAAAACCTGCATCCCATCCGTGGCAGCAGGGCTGAAAGGGAGCGCCGCTATCGGTTGCTGGTACGCGCCTTCCACCCGGACCGCTTCCCGGAAATGGAAAAGTGGCTGATTCCCCGTTCGCAATCCGTCAACGTCGCCTATGCAGCCTTCCGCAATAATCCGAAGGCAGATGAGCTCCCAAAACGGACGGTTAAAACAACCAAACAAACGGTTAACAGATCCACCAATCCTGCTGCTCGCAAGCCACACATAGTGGTAACCCGCCAGACAGATTTGGGCGAATGGCTGGTTCGCATCACCGCGCCGCTTTCGCGTTCCCGCCAACTGCCGCAAAAAATCATGGCTGTTATCGTGATTCTGTGCATACTGCTGCTTGTGCTCATCATGTCAGCCTGATGGCATATTATTAACCGGGCTCTATGACTGGTATCTGGGCAAGGTGCTGGCACAGGTCATCAGCCAGACTTATTAAATGTATAGCCGACTTGGAGCAGGTCGCCCTGTTTGTACCAGTGCCTGTCGGAATTGGCGCCGAACAACTCAAGACGGATCAGTCGAGTTTATTTTCTGACGCGTGTTTTGATTAGGCGCTTTGACAGGATGGCTTTGATCAGCAAAGCCAAGGCAATACCCAGGCCATTGACGCCGATATCTGCAATTGAGGCTGTCCGGCCATCGATATACTGCTGCAGAAATTCCAGGAGTACGCCATACAAAAAGATGGCCATTGCTATTGTCAGGTACTTAGTTCTGTTGCGATCTGCAACTCCCGAGATCAAAAAAAATGTGAGCAGACAATAAAAACCGATATGAATAAACTTGTCTGCATTATACCGGCCGGGCGGGCTGAATTCAGGAGACAAAGACGTTATGAATATAACCAGCAGTAGCCCCAGTCCCAGCAGCAATGACAAACGGAGCCAGCCGGCATGCTTACTTGTCAGCAACTTGAATGCTGACAGGTGGATGTGTAAAAGGACATTTGGAAATCTCTTGCCTGTATGTTATCAGAAGGAGTCAATCAGGGATTTGCATGGCCAAGCAACTCAGCAACTCAGGTTAAGTTTTACATAGCAGCATGGTCGGTGGAATTGGCTGCTGATACTGACTGTAGGAACTTATCAGCAGACAAATAGTATAACTGACTATCAGCCAAACTTGCCATCATGTATGGCCAATTTGCAGCAAGCTGCCATCTTGGCTTTAGCAATCTTCCTGACTATACGGCCGAACTTTTCGTATCAGATCAACCGTTGTGAACTCATGGACGAATTCAGCATGAACCCCGGCGAATGAACTATTATGTGAAAGGCATGTCGAATTGAAATTTAGTAAATTACATGCCTGCAAGGCACTGGCTCATCTCAGCTATAGGCAGATTGTCTGAGACAGCCTATAACACGGTCATCGACGGACCGTGCTGATAGCCAGTTATTAAAATGAACGACGAGTCTTTAATAATACAGAAATATACAGGCCATGCTTAAGACATTCTATAGATATTTATCAACTGCAGACTTTATGAAAAATACTGAGGTACGCGCCAAAATCGGGCGACAACTCAGAAATATTTTCAAAATTCAGCTTCCGGTAACCCCGGCAATAATCATAGTCAATGATGATTATAAGTTTCTGTATACTGCTGTACCTAAAGTCGCTTCAACAAGCATAAAAAGTGCTCTTCTCTCTGACGACGAATTTAATTGTTATGTAGTTCGATCCTGGCTCCAAAATTTATTAGAGGAAAGAATTGAATTAGAGGATTATTTTAAGTTTAGTTTTGTCAGAAATCCGTGGGCTCGAACCTTGTCAGTTTATAGAGACAAAATCAGCAAAAATGATCCCAGGTTCATGTTGAACAGCTTTAATGGATTGAGACGCGATATGAGCTTCAAGGAGTTTGCTGAATGGCTTGCGCTTTCACCAAATGGTCAAGATGAAAAAGCGGACCGGCATTGGTTGTCACAAAATAAATTTATAGCCTGCGAGGGAAAAACACTTGTCGATTATATAGGAAAGCAGGAAAATTTCTACAATGATATCAAGGAGATATCGAAAAGATTGATGTTGCCTGATATTTCAATAGCTAGACTGAATACTACGGGTGATTCCGGCGACAACCGTGCCTATAGAGAATATTATGATCAATATACAAAAAAATTGATCGAGAAAAGGTATCAGACGGATATAGATCTTTTTAAATATACCTTTTGAAGCGTTATTGTATTTCGCGCCATATTTCTTTGGCTTGTTAATAAATTCTTTATAATCGTACTCAGCAGGTCCTTACTTTAATCAGCTTCCAAGCGAGAAGCTGCATTTGCATCTTATGCAATATCATCAGTTCAATGCCGGTGTGTGCGGCGGCGCTTAGGTAGCTGGCGCAGCATCCAGGCTTGCACATATGGAGCTGAGCGCTGCGCTTGGTGATTGTCTCGGTTTTCTCCGACTGCGTGACAGAAAAGTAAGCAGAGAAGCCGCTTCAGGTGCGTTAGCGGTTCAGGCGGACAGTTCCGGAATAACAAGTCTACTGGTTGATCAGGGACTCAATTTTCTGGACATAATGATTGACCATTTCAGTATCACCTCGGGACTCTATATTAAGCCGGAGTAATGGTTCCGTGTTCGAGGCGCGAAGATTAAAGCGCCAGTCGTCAAACTCCAGACTGACGCCATCCGTTCGATCAATACTTGTGGCATGTGGTGTGAAATACTCCAGGATTCTCTCCGTTACGGCTGATGTGTTATCGACCTGGTAATTGATCTCGCCGCTGCAGGGATATGCCTGCATCCGTCGATTGACCAGTTCTGCCAGCGACTTATCAGTCCTTGAAATCAGTTCTGCTACAAGTAACCAGGGAACCATACCGGTATCACAGTAGGCGAAATCACGGAAATAATGATGCGCACTCATCTCGCCGCCGTAGACAGCATCTTCCCGGCGCATGCGATCCTTGATAAAGGCATGACCGGTCTTTGATTGAATCGGAATTCCTCCAGCGGCTTTGACTAATTCTATCGTATTCCAGGTCAGGCGCGGGTCATGGATAATCCTGGCATCCGGCTGTTTTTCCAGAATCAGCGCTGAAAACAGGCCCACGAGATAATAGCTTTCGATAAACCGGCCGTTATTATCAAAGAAAAAACAGCGATCAAAATCACCGTCCCAGGCAATACCGAAGTCGGCATGATTATCCACTACTGCTTCAGCAGTCGCCGAACGGTTCTCCGGCAAGAGTGGATTCGGTACGCCATTTGGAAAGTCGCCGTCCGGCTGGTCCTGGATCAGCACCAACTCGAATGGCAAATGTTCTTCCAACAAGCGCATCACGGGACCGGCCATGCCGTTGCCTGGATTGGCTACAATTCTCAGAGGTTTGAGGTGAGCTGGATTGATATAACCGAGCAGATGCTCGATGTAGGCGGTTTTGTCGGCATCCTGAAAATGCTGTCCCCGTTTCCCGGCCTGGGAGCTGTCAGCTTCGCCATCACTTGTCTGCGTGGCTATAACCTGGTCTCTAATGGCGAAGAGGCCCGTATCTCCGCTGATCGGTCGTGCCCCTTCACGGACCAGTTTCATGCCGTTATAACCCTTGGGGTTGTGGCTGGCCGTTATCATGATGCCGCCGTCGACCTTGCGATGAAATGTCTGGAAATAAACCTCTTCGGTTCCGCAGAGGCCGATATCAATTACATCGACACCGGACGCATTAAGGCCCTCAATCAGCGCCGCAGACAGCGCCGGACCTTCAGGACGAATATCACGCCCGATAACCACGGTGTGTGGCTGAAACTCCGCTGCATAGGCTCGGCCAATGTCGCAGGCAAGGGATTCGTCGAGATCCTCAGGCACCCGGCCGCGGATATCATAGGCCTTGAAGCAGCTTGATGTATAGCTCATGAAGGATTCACTCTGCCGCCAAGCGAACGTAGTCGTCCTCAAGGCGGACGGTATCATCTTTCTCCGGTTTCTCCGGACAACTGCCTGATTGCACTTCGCTATGGTTTATCGCTGGATATTTGTTCAGAGGTTGAATTCTCGTATGTAAAAGGCCAGGTGCAGAGTTCAAGTTAATATGCATTCTCGTGAACCATGCCTTTAAAAGGCGTCATTGCTAAAATCTTGAAGTCCAACCATAGCGACCAGTTTTCAATGTAATACAGGTCATGCTCGACCCGGTGTTTCATTTTCTCATCGGTATCGGTCTCTCCGCGCCAGCCATTAATCTGGGCCCAGCCGGTGAGTCCGGGCTTCACTTTATGCCGTAACATGTAGTCATCAATGCGCTCTCTGTAGAGCAGGTTGTGGTTGACTGCATGCGGGCGCGGGCCGACCAAGGACATATCTCCCTTGAGTACATTCAGGAGTTGGGGCAATTCGTCAAGACTGGTTCGACGCAGGAATGCACCGAATGGAGTTACCCGCTTATCGTCTATGGTCGCCTGCCGGGGTGTCGTGTCTTGTTTGTGAACCACCATCGTGCGGAATTTGTAGCATTCGAATGTTCGCCCGTCCCATCCGTGTCTTTGCTGTCGGAAAAGTACCGGGCCAGGAGAACTGAGTTTGACGCCGACCGCGATACTGAGCATTAATGGACTGAAGGCGATCAGAATTAAAGTTCCAAGTACATAATCTTCAACCAGTTTTCCGAGCCGGTTGATGCCGACCATCGGCGACATTGTCAGGTTAAGTACCGCGAACCCGGCCACGTCTGATACGGAATAATTCAGCAGATTCAACTCCGCAATACCCGGCACATAACGCACATTGGCGGTGGTGTTGCGTAAGCCATCAATTATTTCATTGATGGGATGAGCTGCTGATAGCGGCAGAGTTATCCAGACCTCGTCAATTTCCAGCCGTTCGACCAGTTCCGGGATTTGTCTTAGCCTGCCAATAACCGGAACCTCTTCGACCTCTGATCCCAGGCTGTGATAGTCGTCATCCGTTGCGGCGACAACCTTGAGGCCCGTCCAGGGATGCGTCCTCAAGCGCCTGATCACCTCCTGCCCACCGTCGTTTCCGGCACCGGCCACGAGTACCCGCTTCTGGGACCAGCCTCGTTTGTGCAAGGCAGACTGGACTGACGCCATCAGTACATGCATGGCGAATAACCCCATGAAACCGAACGCAGTCCAGTAGCCCAGCCAGAGACGCGAGTAATTTGCCGAAGTTTTGGTTGCCCAGCCAATTACAATCAGGCAAAGCACGAGCAGGGACCACGCTACGATTAGTCGTCGTAACAGGTATGGCCACTGTGTATTCCGGTTAGGGTGGTAAAGACCGCATTGCGGGAACAGCACTAGCGCCAGCAACGATACAGAGAGAATAACGAATAAATATTGATCGATAAGGGGAATATCACCGTATCGCAACTTGTATGCTGCATAGCCGGCTGTTGCGATTGCCAGCATATCCAGCAGCCGGGCGGTGTATGTGAAAAGGGCAGTATGCTCAAGTATAAATCTTTTGACAGGTAAAAATGCACCACTAGTTACAGACTGATCCATATGGGCGACCCTATAAAGTTGTCATTCAAAAATACTCTATATCCAGTTGCCCCCCTGATATTCTTTCGCCACTGCCTTACTCTAGTGTTCGAGTATTAAAATACGAAATTGGTTCATAACTAATAGAAAATACTATACAACTTTTTTCCGGACAGTCACTACCAACGTTGGCATGTTCGCCCTTTAAATACAGGTAGATACAGGCCGTCCCCAGGAATTATGGGAAGTCGCGCGCGAGTTATCCACCTTAAAGCAAGAGGCAGTTTCCGCGCCACTAATTATAATTAATTGATTTTATTAATTTTTATGTATTCGCCTGCCAGGCGGGCGGCTTAAATTGCGGTTTGATAAGTGGGTAAATTGCATCCAAATGGCAACGTAACAAAAGAGAATACATATCTGTTTGATTAATATGGATTTTTTATGTGCCATTTTGAACCATGGTTGCATCAAAATGGCACATAACAATGGCAGAATCATGTGAGTGATTCAAAGAGACGGCTGGTCCAACGGAAGGCACCTGAGTTCGTCGATAATCACGTGATGTGTCGAGCGGTTTAGATAATGAACGGTAACGTTTCGAGATAGGCATGACACGATTGACGTTTACTTTGTACCTGGTAAAGAAAGGATTTGTAATGTGGAATAAGGAAATTGTCTGTACACTTTTCGTGAGCTGCTATAAAAACGGCAACTTAAGCGCAATATTTCACACTTGCAGGTATCCACTTATTGGCAAAATCCATGCGATAGTTTATTTTTATGATACATCCGATCGTAGCCACACTAAATCAATTGTGCCGGAAATCCGAATACGCTGGCGAATGAGTGTGTACTATATCTGATTTAGTCTCTGCAACATCAGGCAGGTTCGATTACATGAAAGCGGTCATTCTTGCAGGAGGTCTTGGTACACGCCTCGCCGAAGAATCGTCTCTCAAGCCCAAGCCCATGGTTGAAATCGGTGGTAAACCCATCCTTTGGCACGTGATGAAAATCTATTCCCATTATGGGATCCATGATTTTATTATTTGTCTCGGCTATAAGAGCTACGTCATCAAGGAATATTTCGCCAACTACTTTCTGCACATGTCGGATGTGACTTTCGACATGAAATTCAACCAGATGCAGATCCACGACAATAAGGCAGAGCCTTGGCGCGTTACGCTGGTGGATACGGGTGAAAATACTATGACCGGCGGCCGCCTCGGGCGTGTAAAGGAATATCTGAGGGATGAAGACTTCTGTCTCACCTACGGTGACGGCGTCGCAACTGTAGATATCTTGAAATTAGTCGAATTTCACAGAGAGCAAGGTCTGCTGGCCACCGTGACGGCGGTACAACCCAGCGGACGTTTCGGCGCAATGGATATCGGCGGTAACCAGGTTCTCCAGTTCCAGGAAAAACCCAAAGGCGACGGCAGTTGGATCAACGGTGGCTTTTTTGTCCTCTCCCCCAAGGTCTTCGATTACATTGATGGCGATGAGTCAATCTGGGAGCGGGAGCCTCTTGAGCGCCTCGCCGCCGATAGCCAACTGGCGGCCTATAAGCATGATGGATTCTGGCAACCGATGGATACCTTACGGGATAAGAATCAGCTGGAGGAGCTTTGGGCTAGTGGCAAAGCGCCATGGAAAGTATGGGCATGATCGCCTTTGGCGATATCTACTGCGACCGTAACATTCTAATTACCGGTCATACCGGCTTTAAAGGAAGTTGGCTTACACTCTGGTTGCAGAGCCTTGGGGCGCGGGTTAGCGGCATAGCACTGGACCCCGACACAATGCCCAATCACTGGGATCTGCTTCGGCTGGATATAAACGAATACCGCATGGATATCCGCGATGCTGGCACCATAACCAGCGTGGTGGGTAAGCTTCGTCCGGAAATAGTTTTCCATCTTGCGGCGCAACCTTTGGTACGCCGCTCCTATGCAGATCCCCTGGAAACATGGTCCACTAACGTTATGGGTACTGCCAATTTGCTGGAAGCGTGTCGGCAAGTACCCAGCGTGCGCGCCATAGTGGTCGTCACCACAGATAAATGCTATGAAAATATCAATTGTGCACGGGGGTATTGCGAAGATGATCGTTTGGGCGGTTACGATCCTTACAGCGCCTCGAAAGCCGGAACGGAACTCGTTGCCGCAAGCTACCGCACGGCATTCTTCCAGGGAAATAACGGACCTTTGCTAGCCACTGCCCGGGCTGGCAATGTGATTGGCGGCGGTGACTGGTCAGAGGATCGCTTGATACCTGACCTCGTGCGTGCTGTCCAACGTGGTGCTCCCATGGAAATTCGTTACCCGCATGCCACCCGGCCATGGCAACACGTACTGGAGCCTCTTGGCGGTTATTTGTTGCTGGGCCAGAAATTGCTTGAAGGACAGCATGAATTTGCCGAGGCATGGAACTTTGGCCCGGATGCGGAGGATAACCGGACTGTTGCAGAAGTACTGGAGCGGCTGCGCACTTATTGGCCTGATCTGACGTGGCAAATAACACCGGAACCCCAGCCTCACGAAGCCGCTCTGTTGCACCTGGATAGTAACAAAGCCCGCCAACGCTTGGGCTGGCTGCCGGCATGGGGACTTGACGGAGGGTTGTACGCTACTGCCCGGTGGTACAAGGAATTTATTGAGACAGGCGCGTTACGCAGTCGCGAACAACTCAAGGAATATTTGACGGCAACTACAGCCATGGAGTCAGCGTGATGTCAGACATGATCGTTAAACCGAGCCCCATTGCCGATGTACATGTAGTCGAAACGCTGCCGTCGCGTGACGATCGTGGCAGCTTTGCCCGGCAATTTTGCGAGCGTGAACTCAAGGAAATACTCGGCGAGCGCCGGGTTGTCCAGATCAACCATTCGCGCACCGCAGAGACTGGTACTGTGCGAGGATTGCACTATCAGCACCCACCCCATGCCGAAATGAAAATGGTGCGTTGTCTTAAGGGCAGGGTATGGGATGTGGCAGTTGATCTACGCGCTGATTCTCCGACCTTTCTGAAATGGCATGCCGAAGAACTCACCCCTGAAAGTTTCCGGATGCTGGTTATTCCCGAAGGGTGTGCGCACGGGTTCCAGACGCTTGAAGCGCACACAGAACTCTTATATCTGCATACGGCTTTTTATAATCCGGAAGCAGAAGCCGGCGTACGATTTGACGATCCGCAATTGGATATTTACTGGCCATTGCCGGTCGGCGGTCTCTCCGAGCGTGATCGGCGTCATCCCCGGATTACAAGCGTATTTTCCGACATTACCACAAGTGTATTTTCCGGTATTACTACAAGTGCATTTACTGATATTACTACAAATGTATTTGCCGTTATTGCTATATGAACTGCCGTCATTGTCAAAAACCACTGGAAAAAGTCTTTCTTGATCTCGGTTTCGCGCCGCCGTCTAATGCCTATCTGACGGCCGACGATTTGCGCAGGCCGGAGGTTTATTTCCCTCTCAAGCTTTATATATGCGAAAGTTGCTGGCTCGCCCAGACCGAAGACTATGCACAGGCGGAGGAACTGTTTCGGCCCGACTATGCTTATTATTCCTCTGTCTCCCAAAGCTGGCTCGACCATGCTGCCCGCTACACGGCAATGATTAGTGAGCGGCTGGACCTCACTCCCGACAGTTTCGTGATTGAAATTGCCGCCAATGACGGTTATTTACTCAAGAATTTTGTCGCTGACGGTATTCCGTGCCTTGGCATCGAACCTACGGCTGGCACCGCCGATGCAGCCGAGGCATTGGGCATTCCGGTTGTGCGCGAATTTTTCAACATGGGTCTGGCTCAACGCCTTGCAGGTGAAGGCCGCCAGGCCGATTTGATTATTGGCAACAATGTCTATGCTCATGTGCCGGATATCAACGACTTTACGATGGGCCTCAAGACAGCTCTCAAACCCGGGGGCACGATTACACTCGAATTTCCTCATTTCTTGCGGCTTATCGAAGGAATGCAGTTCGATACCATCTACCATGAACATTATTCCTATCTATCCTTTTACACTGTCGGGCGTATTTTCGAAAATGCGGGTCTCCGGATCTGCGACGTCGAACAAATCCCCACCCATGGCGGCAGCCTTCGGGTTTATGGTTGCCATGCCGATGACTCACGTCAGGCTACTCCTGCTGTTGATGAGCTGCTTACTCTGGAAGAAAAGGGGGGGTTACGGAACTCCACCACCTATGAAGCATTCCAATCAGGTGTTGAACGGATAAAAAACGACCTGCTCGTTTTTCTCATCGAACAAAGGAAATTGGGAAAAATGGTCGCTGCCTATGGAGCGGCCGCCAAAGGGAACACATTGCTTAATTATGCAGGAGTCAAGCCCGATCTGCTGCCGTTCATCTGTGATGCCTCAGCTTTCAAGCAAGGCAAATTTTTACCGGGCAGTCACATTCCTATCATGCCCCCGGAGATTCTGTTTGAAAGGAAACCGGATTATGTGCTAATTCCGCCATGGAACATTGCCGAAGAAATCATGGAACAGAATAATAATGTTCGCGAGCAGGGTACAAATTTCGTTATTGCTGTCCCTTCACTACAAATAGTGTCATGAAATTGCTTGTTACCGGTGCCACAGGCTTTGTTGGACAGCATATAGTTCCAAAGTTACTGGGACATAACCATGAGGTAACCGTTACCAGCCGGTCGGAGGGAAAAGTCTCCGGTTTTGACTGGCATAAGGATGTCCGGTTTACGATCTACGACATTCACCAACCGGACGCCGCTATACCACAATCATTCACAGATTGTGACGCGATCATCCATCTCGCCTGGGGAGACGTCCCGAATTACACTTCCCTGTCTCATTTTGAAGAAAACCTGCCAGCCGATTATCGGTTTCTCAAAGCCTTGGTGGAGGCCGGCATGCAACATGTACTGGTTAGCGGAACATGTTATGAATACGGCATGCAAACCGGTTGTCTTTCCGAGGATGTGCCTGCTTATCCGTGTAACCCGTATGCACTGGCTAAAGATGCACTGCGCAGATTCCTGCAATTGTTACAAATGGTGAAGCCTTTCACGCTGCAATGGGTCCGATTGTTTTATATGTATGGCTCGGGACAGAATCCCAGGACCGTATTAGCCCAACTTGACCGTGCTATTGACGAAGGCGAACCGGTTTTCAACATGTCGGGCGGTGAACAATTACTGGATTACCTGTCAGTAGAGGAAGTGGCGGATCGGCTTGTCACACTTGTCGAACACCCTGAAATTCAGGGAATCATCAATTGTTGCAGTGGCAAACCCATTTCTGTGCGCCGCCTGGTGGAAAGGCGTATTGCCGAGCGGCAGGCCAACATCAAGCTTAATCTTGGACATTATCCCTATCGCGATTATGAGCCGATGGCATTCTGGGGCAACAGTAAGAAATTAGATCAGTTACTGCAATCGTGACTTAAGGAATTTCTGATTAAGCACTCTATTAGCTTCGTAAATGGTGCCCCTTCCAGGGTGAGCTTGACGCAGATAATGCACCATTTCTCAAAATTTAAGGTATTGGGTTTGCACGAACAACGCTCGTTCAGCTCAGGAGGCGGTATCAGAATGCGGCAATGCTGGGAAGCGCCCTCGCATTGTGCCGGTGGCGATGATGGTGGCGATGATTAAGAAATCCAATATAACGATCAATTGAACAGAAGTTCCCTGCGCGCCTGCGCTGCTTCAATCGGTGGCCGATCCCGATTGGCCTGATGAAAAATTTATTCCCGGGACGGATAGCCAGCTAAAGTTTTGTTATCCTATGTTGGTGCAAGTGAGTAATCTGTCGCGTGACAGGGTATTGAACAAGGTCGGGGGTGGCCTTGTCTAATTTGTCGCATCACGGCGCAAGTGACCGCAAACTAGTATAAATTTCAAACACTTAATATATTAAATTGGTAGTAGACTCTATAGGTGGCAATGGTGGTCGCTTATAGCGCACACCGCTTGCAGCGCACCAAAATGGTTTAAAGGGGCCGTGGGGTATGACAAGTATTTCGGTTCTCATGCCTGTATACAATGGCATGCCATATATTAAAGAAGCCGTCGAATCGGTCCTGGCCCAGGACTTCCAGGACTGGGAGCTGGTTATCAGTGACAATGGTTCCACAGACGGCACCTGCGAGTATCTCGACACCTTGCATGAGTCCCGCATCAGGATTTATAAGCAGAAATTGAACTTGGGTGTATACGGTAATTTTAATTTTCTGCTCGAACAGGCTAAAGCTTCTGTGGCGAAGGCATTATGCGCCGATGATTGGCTCTTGCCTGGCGCTCTGGAGCGCACCTTCAGTTTCATGGAGGAGCGTCCCCATTGCGCTGTGAGCCGCTGTTTGACCAAGGGCGACGAAAACCGCTATGCGTCCGACCATCTCCTTGAATATGTTAACGCCTTGCCTGTTCATTTGGAGCCTGCCGCTGCATTCCTCGCGCATGCCGTCTTTGGGAATCCAGTAGGTAATCTGTCCCAGGCTGCCTGTCGTCCAAATCTGGTGCTTAATAGCGGCGCCTTTGATCAGTCGTATCCTCATTCTGGAGACCGCGAGGCCTGGGCGCGTATTACACAAATTTACGGCCTGGAACTCCAAAATGAGGAACTCGTTTTTGAAAGAACTCATCCAGGACAAAATCGTTTCCTTCTCAATCGTAGTAACGAAAGTTTTCTACAGCAAAATCGCATCCTCAAAACATGGGCGGCAGAAATTTCCAGGAATGATCTGGCTGATTTGAGATTGGTAAAATGGCACTGGACCATCCATCATCTTTCCT
>CAZFUS010000021.1:0-35106 GCA_964522485.1 uncultured Enterobacteriaceae bacterium
CACTGTCCACCTTGGCCGACAGGCGACTGGCCCTGACCAGTGGTGCAGCGTCGAGACCGATGTGATCGCAGTGATTTTCAATTTCTCCGGGCGTGCGTCGTGAAACCGCGCCCTTGCCGCCGCAGACGAACACACCGAGCTCGCGTTCCAGTCCTTTCAGACCTTCCTTGAGCGCACCACAGGTCGTAGTGGTGACGCCGCTGGAATGCCAGTCAAAGCCCAGCACGCAGCCAAACGCCTGGAACCAGAAGGGATGAGACAGCCGGCGCAGCACTTCGTCGCGACCGTAGTCTTCGGCAACATGAAGCGTGATCGCCCGCGCCAGTTTGACCATACGCTCGAACAGCCAGCGCGGTGCATGACCGTCATGTAGGGGTAACTGGGCGTAACCCGTGCGCACGCAATCATCATAGCATCCAGTGGCAGCGAGCGGCGTTGCCAGCGGTTGAATGTCCATGGCACCCCGATATGCTGTATCCGGACAGCGTTCATGCGCGAGTGCCGAAACGAACCCGGGGCCGAAGCCATCTATCCCGCGACGAACTACAACGATCCACAGCTGACGCTGCGGGCATTGATAACCGGTCTGGTGATTGGTGGTCTGCTGGCACCCTGCAATATCTACAGCGGCCTGAAGATCGGCTGGGCCTTCAATATGTCGATCGCGGCGGCACTGCTGGGACTGGCGTTCTGGCGCATGATGCAGCGGCTTGGTGCAAGACCGTTCGGTCTGATGGAAAACACCATCAACCAGACAGGCGCCTCCGCGGCGGCTTCGATCGTCTCCAGCGGCCTGGCTGCGCCGATTCCGGCGCTCACTTTGATCACCGGGCAGAAGCTGGCCTGGCAATGGCTGGCATTCTGGCTGCTGGCGGTAAGTCTGCTCGGTGTCGTGGTTGCCGCTGCGATCCGCCGGCAGATGCTGTTACGGGAAAACCTGGTTTTCCCGGCCGGGGTGGCCACTGCGGAGACGCTGCGGGAGATCTACGCCCGTGGCAGTGAAGCGGCGCTGCGGGTCCGGGTCCTGTTTGGCGCGGCGGCACTGGCGGCGGCGGTCAAACTGTTTCACGAGTTTGCATTCGGCGTATCGCGTCTGAGTCTGGGCTTCAGTCTGCCGGGGCGCGGTATCTCGGCGCATAATCTTGGGTTCGCCTTCGATCCATCGCTGCTGATGATCGGCTTCGGCGCCATTATCGGCCTGCGCGTCGGGCTGTCACTGTTGCTGGGCGCGATACTTGCCTGGGGGACTCTGGCGCCGTGGCTGCTGGCCCGTGGCTGGGTCGAGGCCGGCGGAGCCGAAGCCGTCTGGTTTTCGGAACTGGTGGAATGGTTGCTGTGGCCCGGGGTCACGCTCATGGTCACGGCCTCGCTGACGACTGTGATGCTGGCCTGGCGGCGGCGGCATTCAAGGGCGGGAAAACCGCACTCGTCACTCGGTGGTGAGGTGCCGCGCCGCTGGTTTGTGGCCGGTCTTGTGGTGGCTTTCGGGGTCGCGGTGACAGCGCAGGTGTGGCTGTTCGATATCACGATGTATGCGGCGAGCCTTGCCGTGCTGCTGTCTCTGGGACTGGCTGTGGTCGCAGCGCGGGTCGCTGGCGAGACCGGCATCACCCCGATCGGCGCCATCGGCAAGGTGACACAAACGGTTTTTGCTTTTATCAGCCCGGGCAATATCACCAACAATCTCATGGCGGCGAATGTCACCGGGGGCGCCACCGATCAGTGCGCCGATCTTTTACATGATCTCAAGGCTGGTCTGTTACTTGGCGCTCAGCCACGGCTGCAGATACTGGCGCAGGCATTCGGCATTGCAGCGGGTGCCCTCACGGGCAGCGCCGCCTATTTATTACTGATCCCGGATCCGGAGGCTATGCTCCTGACGCCCGAGTGGCCGGCACCTGCAGTGGCCACCTGGAAGGCGGTGGCGGAAGTGCTGCAGTCTGGCTGGGAGTCATTACCCCCCGGAGTGCTCGTGGCCATGCTGATCGCCGCCGTCGTGGGGCCGCTCATGGCAGGACTGCCATATCGGTGGCCTGTAACGGGGCGCTGGCTGCCGAGTGCACCGGCTCTGGGTCTGGCTTTTGTCATCCCGGCCTGGAACGCCATCTCGCTGTGTCTGGGCGCTGTCCTGGCCGCGCTCATCTGGCGCCTGGCGCGCAACTGGGCCGAACGTTTTGTGCTGGCCATGGCCGCCGGCCTCGTGGCGGGTGAGAGTCTGGCGGGTATCGCCACGGCCGCCGGCCGTCTGCTCAGTGGTCAGTGATTTTCGGGCGCGCCGTGTATTCACGGTAGGCCATCGCTACAATGACGGCTTTATGCATGACTGGATAAATCAATGAAACGGTTTTTGTTATTACTGGTGATTGTCGTGGTGGCCGTAGCGCTGGCATTCATAAGCCTGCCGGAAGATCCCGGTCGTATGGAGAAGCCGGCCCCCATACCAGAGACGCCAATCACGGCAGACAAGGATGAGGATGAGACAACTGAACAACAGTCGGCGGTCGAGACGGAGCGCGATGCCCGCTTGGCAGCCATGAAAGAGCTTTACGCCGATCTCGAACGGGAACGCCGAAATCTGCGCCAGCGACTGAACAAGGTCAGGTACTATCTGGCGGAGGCCAAACTGCCGGACACCAGAGCCGAGAAGGTGCAGGAAGAGCTCGACAGCGCCAATCGGCTATTAATCAATCCGCCGTTACTGGGGGCATTCCGGGGCGTGGACGGTATTCAGCAGGAGCTGGACCGTATCGCGCGCATTAATGAACGGCTCGACGAGATCGAAGTGATCCTGGGTGCACCAGCCGAGAATTGATCAGCATGACGGAATGCCTGTCAGCAATCAGGTTACAGGGTCAAGGTAAAACGATCGCAGATAATACCGGGCAACTGCATACTGGCAAGCGATCGGCGTTCATAGGTATCCGGGTCATGCAGGAATGTGCGTTTGGCGGTGATTTGCGCCAGCTGATCACCCAGCAGCCGGTAGAGGCTGTCATCGAAACGCATGACTTCCAGTGGCGCCTGCATGACGCCGTTCTCCACCCAGAAACAGGCATAGCGGGTCATGCCTGTGATGCGGCAGTTGTTGGTGTCGGAAAAGTTGCCATACCAGAGGTTGTTGATGTACAGCCCGGTATCCAGTGCATTCAGAATATCTGAACCGGCCAGCGTGCCGGCTCCCATCTGCAGCGCCTGCGGTGCTTCTTCGCTGGTATTGACGCTTTGCTGATACTCTCTGGCGCTGCGCGCATCGACCAGTGGTTCATGCAGCTTTCCGGCCGTAACCAGGTCGACTCTGGCGGGTAGTTCAAAACCTTCCGGAGAGAAGCGTGGCATCATTCCGCCGGCGTGATCCTCGGTTAAATCTACCTGTGTCGACAGTTGCCGTCCGCCTTCGGCCAGTTTCAGCAGCGGCGACTGGCGCGTGCGCAGATCCCGCAGACTGAATCCACCCATGCTTGCCAAATCGAGCAGCTCGGCCAGGGCCGCGGGCGCCAGAAAGGTCCGGTAGTGGCCGGGACACAGGGATTTCGAGCTGCGCTGCATGAGTGTCAACTCATGCTGTTGCCGCACGATATGTGCAGCCAGGCTGTCGGGTTGCCAGTCAGTGCCGGTGTAATGCTGTTTGCTGGCATGACCATGCGTATCATAACAACTCCAGTCGAAGTTGAAGATCGGGCGGCTGTGCCAGTTGCGCTGTCCATGGGAATTGGCGAAGCCGCGAAATATCTCGCCGGCGGCATAATGGCCTACCAGATCCATGCCTGTAGCGGCCTCGATAATGTCGGCGACCGCCTGCCGGGTCGGCGGCAGGTGATTATTTGCAAGGCTGTCGCTGGAAGTCGCGTGAGTGTTGTAGTTCAGGTAGGGATCGTCCGGACAGAGAGGCAAATCCCGGCGCAGGGCAGTCAGTATGTTCGTTACCCGTTCCAGATCGATATCGGCATCGCCACTCAGATCGCAATGACCCAGGCAGTGTTTGTTTGCCTGCACCAGTGCCAGCTGCATTTCATACTGAACGACCTGGCCGGACAGGCGGACACGGCCGTGATTGAAACGGATGAAATCGGAACATTCGCCCATGAAATAACAATGGATGTGTTCACCGGGCTGACACCGGCGCGTGAGTTCGGCAACGAGACTAAAGAAGTGATCGCGCATGCTGGGATGGGTTCTAGTCACCGCCGAAGACTTCAACCTGACTGAAAAGACAGACGGGGGCGGCATGGCCGGCATTGAGTGCCTGATTGGGTTCACCCTTGCCGCAGGTATGTACGCCGTGGACCGCCCAGGTCGAATGGTCGCCAACCGCCTTGAGGTTGCGCCAGAAGTCCGCTGAAATCCCCCGGTAATTGGGGTTTTTCAGCACGCTGGTCAGTTCGCCGTTTTCTATCAGTCTGGCGTATTCACAGCCGAACTGGAATTTGTTGCGACTGTCATCGATTGACCAGGAACGGTTGGTGTCCATGAGAACCCCGTATTCGATGCCGGTCAGCAGTTCGGTGAAGCTGTTATTGCCTGGTTCCAGGTTGATATTTGCCATGCGATCGATAGGCGGACGGTTCCAGCCGCTGCTGCGGGCGTTGGCAACGCCGTGGATCTGTGCGCGTGACTGCGATAGCCGGCCGCCCAGGGGTCGCACAAGAACACCGTCCTTGATGAGATATTCGCGCCGCGCCGGCGTGCCGTCATCATCGCAGGCATAGCTGGCGAGCTCGCCTGCAATGCCGGGATCGAAGACTGCATTCAGCAGCTCAGAACCGTAACGGAGAGTGCCGAAATCCTGCAATTGCACGAAACTCGTGCCGGCGTAGTTGCGTTCGTCACCCAGGATCCGATCCAATTCCAGCGGGTGGCCGATACTTTCATGGATCTGCAGCATCATCTGGCTTGGCATGAGCAGCAGATCACACCGCTCCGTGGGGCATTCCCGTGCCCGCAGAAGTTCCAGGGCCTCGCCAGCGATACGTTCCGCGGCCGCGGCGAAGCCGATTCGATCGAGATGTTCAAGCCCGGCCCGCGCCGGCTGATCGTGAGCATAGGTCCGCACCTGGCTTTCGACGCCGTGATTGGCGACAACGGTCATCGTCGGACTCAGGAATTCGTGCGTCTGGCGAACATGGTTATCAGGTCCGGCCAGCAGCGTGTCGGTGTGGTGCCAGGTAAGACCCGCGGACCAGTCGACGATCGCCGGATCCAGCGCCAGGAGACGGTTGATCGCCTGAAGATAGTCAAGCTTCTCCGGCAATAACCAGTCCGACCAGCGCTTTTCCACCGCATCCTGGAAGCTGCCGCTGGTTTGTGGACCCAGTCCGGCCGGTTGCTGGATGAGCTGCAATGGTGCCAGCGCCTCCGCTGTCTGTCGGGCCTGGTCGAAAGCATGCTGCAGGCCGGCGCCTGTGAGATCACTCGTGGCTGCATAAGCGGAACTGCCGTTGTGATTAGCAGCAACGAACGCCCCCAGCAGACTATAGCGCTCAAGCGGCTCGGTCACATGCCGACGTACGTTAAGGGATTCTCCGGTTTCCGCGACCAGCCGCAGGGACCAGTCACTGTCGCCGGAGACCAGTTGCCGAAAGCGATTGGCTATCGCTTCGAGGTGTTCCGGACCGGCCGACACGCTAGCGTTTCCAGTCGATGCCGATCAGCAGTTCACGTGTATTCTGGAAACGTTCATCGGGATCTTTGGCGAGCAGACCGTCAATCAGTGGTTGGTAGAGGGCAAGTGGATCGGGTAACCGGGGCACGGGCTCGATGACATGCGCTCGCAATAATTCGCTGACTGAATTGCCGGTGAAAGGCCGTTTGCCGGTCAGCATCTGGAAGAAAATGATACCCAGACTATAAAGGTCGCTGCGCTGATCGACTTTCATACCGCTGCCCTGCTCGGGACTGATGTAATAAGGCGTGCCCACTACCATGTTGTTGACGGTGATATCTTCCATTTCCTGGTCATCGGCTTCCTTGGCTACACCGAAATCGGTGATTGCGAGTGCGTCGTTCTGCTTGAACAGCATATTCCCGGGCTTAATATCGCGGTGGATGATACCGCGTTCGTGGACGGCGCTCAGACCGGACGCCATCTGGCGCAGATACTCCAGCGACTCCGTTGGATGGATGCCTTTCTTGATGCGTCCGGCCAGATCGCCGGCCGGAAAATATTCCATCGCTATATAGGCGAATTCCGCGGCGAATGCGCGTTCGTAGATACGCACCACGTGGGGGTGCTCGACATGAGACAGCAGATTGTATTCCAGCATGAAGCGTTTCAGCGCAGTGGGATCTTTCATGCCACGGGTGAACATGATTTTTAGAACGACGTTGTACTGGTCTTCGAGACGCTCGGCCAAGATTACGCTGGACATGCCGCCACGGCCGATCTCGCGAATCAGCCGATAGCCCGGTATTTCAATGCGCATTACCTCGTCACGTGACGGCGCCGACTGAAATGGCTGTATGTGGCGCTGGGTATCCGCATACTGTGGTCTGGCCTCTGTCACACTCGCTTCAGGCATGGCGGCTGTAGTGGTCTGTTCTCCGGGCACGGCGATTTCAAGGAGATTCTGACACGACTCCAGCAGCTTGGTAATCATGACCTGGCCTTCGATGTCCCGCTTCAGGAGATAATTCTCAGCGCCGAGTTTGAGCGCGTCGACGGCCACGCGTGAATTGTCTTCAGCGGTCAGCATCAGGATCGGCGGCAGATTGGTATAGCTTTTGAATGCCCGCAGCCAGTCAAGACCATTTTCATCGGGCAGGTTCAGATCGTAGTCGAGCAGGATGAGATTGTATTCCGTCCAGTCAAAATCCTCATCGGGCAAGCCTTGCACCGGGTCATATTCCACGACCTCGGCACTCGGAAACTCCTGCTGCAGACGGCTTACGAACAGCCGGCGATAGTCAGCTGAATCATCAATGAGAAGTATTTTCAGCAATCCGGATACTACCCGTAGGTGAATTGTGACAGGCTGATAACCTGACGGTTTAACTACCTACTACAATATCACATGAGCCGGTCAGTTCGGCCAGTCGCGGGCTTTGTAGTGTGATCGGCTTAGTAAACGTTTTCAGTTGGTACCGGCATAGCTTCGCTCCAGCAGCTCATGAACATGCAGTAGCAGCGTGTCTTCACTGAACGGTTTGGTGAGATAGACATCAATGCCCATTTTGGAGGCAAGCTGGCGATGTTTCTCGGTTGACCGGGAAGTCACCATCATGATGGGAATGTCGACTGTGGTTTCGTTGGCCCGTATATGTGAGGCCAGCTCGAAGCCGTTCATGCGGGGCATCTCCAGATCCGTGAGTACGATATCCGGCCGTTTCTTTTCCATGAGTCCGGCAGCTTCAAGCCCGTCTTTGGCCGTACGGACATCATAACCGGCGTCGCGAATGATCTGGGCGAGGGTCCGGCGGGCACTGATCGAGTCATCCACGATCAGCGCTACTGGCAGACTGCGCTGAATGCCGGTATCGGCCAGATCGGCTTCAGGTATCAGGCCTTCTTGCGGTGTACGGATCAGTTCCGGCAGATCCAGCACCGGGACAACACTGCCGTCACCGAGAATCGTGGCGCCGACAATGCCCCGGATCTTCTTCAGATACGGCCCCAGCGGTTTGACGACCAGATCCCGGCTGTCGATCATCTGCTCGATCTGCACCACACAATCCAGCGCTTCTTCGCGAATCAGCAAACCCGGTCGGCTACGGCGCTCACCGCTGCGGCGGTCTCTGGGCAGACGCAGCAGATCATCAATCTGATACAGATCCACTTCTTCATCCTCGATCCGGTAGCGCTGTCCGCCATCCTGTTCGATGCATTCGCCGTCGTCCGGATGCAGTATGCGGATGATGCCCCGGGTCGAGATCGCCATCACCTGCTTGCGCACGCGCACCAGCAGACCATGCGTAGTCATCAGGGATATCGGCAGGCGCAGTTCAAATTCGGTGCCCTGGCCTGGCGCGCTGTCAATGAACAGACTGCCCTTAATGGTCTGCAATTGGCTGGAGACGATATCCATGCCAATACCGCGGCCCGAGGTCTGGGTGGTTGCCGTACGGGTTGAAAAGCCCGGACGCAGAATCAGACGATACAGTTCATCGTTGGAAAGTACTTGGCCGGACTCGATTAGACCGTGCTGCTCGGCGATTGCCCGGATGCTGGCACCATCCAGACCGGCGCCATCGTCGCGGCAGCGTATAATCACCTGGGTGCCTTCGCGGCCGCAGTGCAGGCTGATGCTGCCACTGGTTGGTTTTTCCCGGCGGATACGATCTTCCCGCGACTCGATACCGTGGTCGACTGCGTTGCGCAGTATATGCATGAGCGGGTCGACCACAGCATTCAGGATGTCACTGTCAAGCAGCGTATCGGTGCCCTCAAGGTACAGATCGGCCTGTTTCCCGGTCACGCGGCAGGTCTGGCGCACCGCGCGCTGCAGGCGCGGCACAATACTCTTGATCGGCACCATGCGGGTCCGCATGACCAGATCCTGGACATCACGCTGCAGGCGCGACTGATCGATCAGGAGTTCATCCAGATGACTCAGGTATTGACCGATGTCCTGATCCAGTTCCTGCGAATCGACAGCCGCCTCAACCAGGCGGTGGGTGATGGTATGCAGTTCATTGTATTGTTCGAGTTCCAGCGTATCGAATTCGCCGCCGGTTGCCGTTTCCGCCAGTTTGTAGGCGATGCCGCCGACATCAACCTGCTGTTCCAGTTCGCCCACCAACTGTCGAAACAGTTCATGCTGCTCGAGTAGGGAGGTATTTTGATCGGCTGCCTGCTTGATCTTTTCCTGCAGTTGGGCGGTCAGGATCTGCGTTTCACCCACCATACGCAGCAGATCGTCGATCAGCGTGGCTGGTACCCGCAGCATGGCTACCTGGGTCTGTTCTTCCTCTTCTTCAGTACTGGTCCTCTCTGAAGCACTATCACTGATGGTGTCTTTCTGATCTGAAACGGCGGCCGGCGGCGGCGCTTCCGGTTCCATGGTCTCGATACCGTTGCGTTCGAGGCGGTTGACCCAGTCAAGCACGGACTGCAGGGTCTGCACGGCCCCGGCCGGGGTTTCCTGGCGCTGCGCCCCGAGGTTTTCACTCATTTCTTCGAGACAGTCGGCGGCTTCGACCAGCGTCGCCGTCAGAGAAGGCGAGGGTATGCGATCGTGTTCGACCAGTATTACCAGCAGGTCTTCGATCTGATGGGTAAGGGTGGCAATGCCGCGAACACCGACCGTGTTGGCGGCTCCCTTGATGGTATGCGCAACGCGCTGCGCTCGTTCCAGCTGCTGTTTGTTGCCATGACCGCTGGCCAGGGCCTGAATAGCCTCGGAAAAATGCTCGGTCTGGCCAGGCAACTCCTCCAGCAGACCCTCCAGCAGCGTCTGATTGATATCGTCCGGCAGGCTGAGACTGACGTCTTCGGCTGTGGCCGTTTGCAAGCGGTCGTCTTTTACTACGGTGTCGCTGATATAGACTGCTGACAGCTGTTCGGCCAGTGCACGCGCCGGTTCGCCTGGCAACGGCTGTGGCCAATTGTCGTCCTGGAGTGTTGCTATCAATGCCTGGCCCGTCGCTGCATTCGCCGGATCGGCCAGATAGGCGCTCACGAGTTCCGGCCAGTTGTTCAGCAGCCGGGTTTGATTCCCGCTGAGCGGAGACCGCCGTGCCGCCAGGTTCTGGACAATGGTTTGAAATGTTTCGCAGGCCTGTTGCAGGCCGATCAGCTCGGCGGCCTGTGCGGCACCGGCGAAACGTCCGATACGGTTTGCGAATTGCGACAGACCATCGTAACGCAGCGCATCGGTACAGTCGGCAGACTGCAACTGTGTCTGCAGTTGCTCCGATTCCTCATGTATCTGCACGGCCTCGGCCACCAGCATATCGATCAATTCCTGACTGACTGGCTGTGACCGGGCTCCGGCCGGCACTGAAGTTGCTGCCTGGTCCGGAGTGATTTCCGGATCGGCAACCTCGGCTGCAGCGGAGGGTGTTACGTCGCTGTCCGTCTCTTCAATGCCGCTGTCGGATTCTGCTTCCGCAGCTGGCTCGCCGGTCAGCATTTCCCGCAGGATGGTAATGTCTGTGTCGTCGAGAGGATTCGTCCAGCAATGATCGGTCATGCATTCGAGCAAACCCTCGGCGGCGGCCCGGCCATCCGGATCGGAGAGATAGGCGCGCACATGAGCTATCCATTGTTCGATGCAGCTGATCTGAGCCGCGTTCAGATTAGTATCGCTGGCGAGCAGATCCTCAAGCTGTTGTTGCAGTAACAGGCAGACATCCTGCAACCCAAGCTGATTGCGTTCGGCTGCCGTGTTGGCCAACTTCGCCAGTAGCGCGGTCAGCTGGCTGAGAGTTCCTGGATTGTCGGTTTCGTGGAGTGCACGCGAATCGGAGAACCGGGCCAGGGCCGGTTCAACTTCACCAACGCTGTCCATTGTGCTGAGATCCGGCTCCGACTCAGTGTCTGTTTCAGTTTCTGTCGGCGCGGCCGCTGCGAGAATGCCGGTCATGCCCAGCGGACCGCTTTCCAGCGGCGGCGCAAGCCCAAAAATTTCATACAGGACATCCGCATCTGTCTCTCCCAGAGCGCTGGGCCAGTGCGGGTGTGAAAGATTTTTGACCAGGGCATAGCACGGCGCGGTATCGTCCGGACGCTTGAATATGTTGCGTACGAGTCCAGACCAGGCTGTCAGCAGGGTTTTCTGCGGATCTGTCAGGACATGACCGCCGGTGGCAATGTCCTCGAGGTTCTGCTGCAGTAACAGGGCGCAATCCTGCAACCCCAGCAATCCGGCTTCGTTCAGTAGCTCGGCGAAATGTTCGCTGGCACTGATGACGGCCTGCAGGGTGGCAGGTTCATCATCGTCCAGGGCAGCGATGCACTGCGTCAGTGTATCAAGCCGTGTGTCCAGCTGATCGGCTGGAACACCGGTGACTGTTGCAACCAGCATTTCACGCAGTACTTCTGTATCAACCTCTGCGAGCGACGTGGGCCAGCAATCCTGCTTGAGGCTGTCGATAAGTGCATCACTGGTCGCGGCGCTGCGACCGCTGTGCAGATAGGCATCGATCTGATCCGGCCAGGCTTGAATGATTGCGAGCTGGCGATCCGACAGGGGGGCGGTGTCAGTAGCATCACCGATATTTTGCTGTAGCAGCAGGGCGCAGTCCTGCAGGCCGAGTAGTTCCGCGGTGGCGGCTGCATCAGCCACTGATTCCAGGGCGTTCTGAAGTGCAGCGATATCGGTGGTAACCACCGTCTGCGTCAGATTTTTCAGGTCCGCGAGGGCGGACTGCAGCTGTGTCTGGGCTTCAGTCATTTCGGGCTGCTGTGTTCCGGTTCCCCGCCGCGCTCAGTCAGGAGACAAGACGATTAAAGCATTATCTCCCGGGTGGAATCATCATCGTCGTAATTGCTGTCGCCACCGGCTTTCGTTTCTTCATCGATTTGGAATACACCGACGGATGCCACCAGAGCCATGGCATTTTCGACCAGCTGGTCAGTATAAGCGGACTGTTCCTGCAGATGGTTTCCGGTTTTGCGCACCGTATCCCGGATCAACTGGGTGCGCTCGCGCAGGCGGGTGCTGGTGTCGGCCTGAGCCGTCGCACCGGCGGCTATTTTCTGCACCATGCGCACGAGTTCCGATGTCGTTGTCTGGGTATGCTTCATCTGTTCGCCGGCTTCAGCAGCCAGTTTGCTTCCGCCCACCACTTGTGTGATCAGCTCATTCATGGTGCTGACCGTATTCGCGGTTTCCGCCTGGATGTTGTTGACCAGCGTGGCAATCTGGGACGTGGCTTCACGGGCGTTTTCGGCCAGACGTTGTACTTCGTCGGCGACCACCGCAAATCCGCGGCCGGCCTCGCCAGCCGATGCGGCGTGCATGCTGGCATTCAACGCCAGAATATGGGTGCGTTCGGAAATGTTGTTGATGAGGTTGACTGCGGTACTGATTTCCTGGGAACGTTCACCGAGACGCTTGATACGTTTTTCAGTCTCACGAATGGTGTCACGGATGCGATTGATACTTTCGACTGTGTCGTTGACCGATTGCATGGCCGTGGTGGTCATTTCGATCGCCTGATCCGCGGAACGGTTCGAGGCCTGGGCGAGAGTGGCGATGCGTGACATCATCTCGGTAGCCTTGGTGAGTTCGCTGGCTGTATTTTCGATTTCGGCGCGTTCCTCCTTGGCAAGCAGCAGCACATTGTCCGACTGCGATTTGACAAGGTTGGAGGCCTCGGCCACATCGCTGGAAATCCGCATGACTTCGTTCAAGACCTTGGCGGTTTCCGTGGTCATCATGTTCAAGGCGTCTGCTAGCGGGCCTGTGACATCCTCGCTAACCTTGGCGCGGATGGTCAGGTTTTTCTGGGCCAGCTGGGCTACAGTCTCAAGCAGGGCGACGATAGAATCATTCAGCTGTTCGTTTTCATCTTCGATGGTTGACAAGGCTGCAACACGTTCACTCAGTATGTTGTCAATGGAATCGCCGATTTCCTGAAATTCATCGCCACTTCTGATGCCCATACGTGCATCAAGATCACCTTCGGTGATCTTGACCATGGTACTCTGCAGTCGCTGCAGAGGCCGGGTCAGTTTGCGCGCGAAATACAGGCAACCGACCGCGGTCAAGGCAATAACAATTATCAGTGCGGCAGCACCGCCGAGCAGCAGGCGGGTCTGGTTGCCTTCAAGGTTTCCTATGGCGATTAACAAACCGGCTATGACGCATATATAGAAAAAGCTGCCGACAGCTGCGGCAGCAAATATTTTTTGTTTGACCGTCTGTATTCTCATTATCGCCCCTGTTTTCCGCTACTGCCCAGCCGGCTGTTCGAATGATAACAGTATGCAGTATTATTCATGAGTGGATTGGGATTTATAGGCTGGCATTAAGTCAGCATTGTCAACGAGAATGCCGGCGTCTGACAGTAATTCTTCGAACAAGCCACGGTGGTCCAGCTCCATCCAGGTATTGCCGCCCACACGATAAGCAGCACCGACATGCGCCCGTAAAACAGCCGGCAGCTCCTGTGGTATGGTCGTCATTTGTGAGTTATCTTGCGGATCAATTTCCAAACCCACGGGCAAACCGTCGATATAGATAGCGACCGCGAGTTCACCACGGTCAAAGACCAGCAGACGTGCGTCTGTATGTCGTGTGCTGGACTCGTCCAGCCGTTTCATGAGATCAAACACCGGTACCAGATTGCCACGCAGGTTGATGATACCCAGCACCCATGCAGCGGTATTCGGTACTTCGTAAATCTGCTCCTGCCGGACCACTTCACAAATGGTTTTGTGCTCGATCAGAAAACAGTAATTCTGGATTCGAAAACCATAGCGCATATTGCGCAGATATTCGGCTTTCCCCTCGCTGTCCAGCAATCCCTGGAACGGATCAAAATGATCCAGGGACTGCCCGACTATTCTTCCGGTCAGATGGCTCAGGCTGGTTTGTTCAGTGTCGTCTGACATATTACCCTACGGCTTGGTTGAAACCGAAGTGGAATGAAATACTTCAGCCGTAGGCCTTGAGCTGCTCCATGATTTGCTGAGCCGTGTACGGCTTGGAAACCAGATCCTTGCCACCCTGCATCTTGGCCCAGACACGGTCGGCCTTCTGCCGTTTGCTGCTGACAAAAATTACCGGGATTGCCTGCGTGTCAGGATTGTGTACCAGTGTGCGGGTTGCTTCGTAGCCGTCCATTTCATCCATGACGATATCCATGAAAATGATATCCGGCCTTTCCTGTTTAGCCCTTTCCACTGCTTCACGTCCATTACTGGCGGTAATGACCGTGCAACCTGCGTCGGATACGATCTTGACCAGGTTCGACCGATCGGTCGACGAATCATCGACGATCAAAACCTTGTGAATTGCCATGATAGACCTCCATAACAGCCTTTTACGACATTAGTAACTATCACTTAACAAATACAGCCTAGCCTCAAGCCATACCGGCTGGGCTGACTGTACGCGCTTTCTTCAAGTAATTCTGCACGACTTCCTGGAATACAGCTTCACCGACCGGTTTGATCAGGTAAGTATCACAGCCGGCCAGTTTGCCTTTGATACGATCAGCGGGTGATGAGTTGCCGGTCAGCATAATGACAGGCGTATCTTTGGCCTGCCCCTGTTTGATTACCCTGCAGATCTCGTAACCATCCACGCCCGGCAGTATCACATCCAGAAATATCAGATCGTAATGATTGGTATTTATCAATTCGAAGGCCTCTTCACCCGTTTCCGCGAAGTCGACTTTCTGGGCGAACGGCTTCAGGGCCTGATCCAGCTGAATACGAACCGGCAGACTGTCATCGACGACCAGAGCGGAATATTGCCGTGGCTGTGTAGCGGCAGCTGTAGGTCGCGGTGGTACTGTTTCGGCAAGTACTGGCTGCTGCCGGGGCGATGTATTGAGAAAAGCGACATCGTTTTCCAGCCGTAATTCTTTGCCCGACACCTGATCCAGGACACTGATCAGCCGAGAGGCGATCAACGGCCGCCGAACCTGATAATGATGGGTCTTGAATTCCCGTTTCTGGGAAACCAGCACGGACGGCGGTATGTTCTTGTCGGCCCTGTCAAGGTTGTCGCGATAGACTCGCCATTCGACCAGCGAGTCCGGTTCATCCGCATTGACCATCAGCACATCCGGCGCAAGCTGCAGCCCGGCCAGTATATAACTGGTCCGCCGTGTCTGTGAATGCGAAAACGCAGCCTGCAGGCGCTTCTGCTCCTGCGGCGGAAGACCGATGATGGCTACAGTGACTGCCGGGCTGGTCATGATTCTCAAGCGCCTTTAGTTTGAGGCGTCCTCCACTACCATGTATACCAACGTCTGATTCAGAAGCTGATAGGCAATCTCGCCAAAGGTCATCGGACCGAGCATGTGTGCGGTTTGCTTACCTTCCAGTTCCGAATACAGATAATTCAGCACGCAATTGCAGCTGAAAGTGACATCGTGATCCAGCTTGGGCAGTGCACTGGTGAAAGACTTGACATAATCATCAACCGGTGTTGCCAGTTTGTACTCAACGCCGCTGAATACCGGGGCATAAAATGAGACACTCTTTTTTTCCTTGTCGATTTCCTGGAACGAGACGTTCAGCTTGGCGCCGGAATAATCTGCCACCAGCGGCTGCTTTGTATCGATATTGTGTTCCAGCAGATAATCGGCGAAATTCTGCTCAATACCGTTAATCAGAACCTTCTCAGTCGCAAAGCCGGTTTGTGGAAACTCAAAGGTATCGCCATCGCCTTGTTCCTGAATATTGACAATGCCGATGTGTGCTGCCTTGCCGGGTTTTAGCGCTACATGCATGACAATCGCATTGTCGGTCGAACTCTCGCCGGTTCCGCCATTAAATACACTGGGTTTGACCTTGCCGAGATCATCCAGATGGATACCGGTTACCCAGCCGGCTATCGGTTTGATAAACATGTCTTCGTATTCCGGCGCATGCTGGGCGTATTGCAGATGCATTTCGGTCAGCGCCGGTATCAGCAGTATGGTGAAACCGTCTTCCGGTGCATCTTTGGCAATATTATGGATAGTGCCGGTATTGTAGAATTTGATCTGGATTTTACGCGCCAGGGCCGGATCCAGTTCAGTTACGAAGATTTCATCACGCGTGGTTTTGCCGCCTTGCTGCGACATGAAGTAAGGGATGGATCCCCCGATCCAGCGGCCCTTGGGTAGCTGCTTGAGTAACTTTTCTTCACCCGCCAGCCAGAGCACCTTGCCCTTTTCGATAGCGGCTTTCGTCTCTGCCACTGAACAAAGTCGCGGTTGCAGAATATCGGACATTATCATTCCCCCACTTATGCGGCTCTGAGCTGATCAAGCTCTGCGCGATGTTTATGCTGATGTTTAATGAAGTATTGTCTGAGTATTTTGGCGCCAGCCAGGCGTGAAGCCTCGCTGGGATTGCTTTCAATGGATAAGCGGATGCGTTCCAGCATCATCTTCAAACCGACCGCATCCGTCAGTATCTGTAATTCGCCGTTGATTAAACGCTGCCAGCTTGGATGATTAATATCCGGGATTCCCTGCGAGACTTCGTCATCTGCCCCAGCCTGGGTCACAGGCGAATCGAATCCGGCCAGCGAATTGATTTCGGCGGCATGTCGGTGTGGGTTCTTGGTGAAGTACTGACGCAGCATTTTGGCACCGGCCAGGCGGTTAGCCTCGGTGGGCTTTTTGGCAATTGCCTGGCGAATGCGCTCAAGCAGCATTTTCAGGCTGACTGCGTCAGTGTGAATCGCGATGTCACCATTGATCAGACGTTGCCAGTTGGGATGATTGTAAGCGGGCAGGGCGCTGATACTCACCGCACCGCTTACCGGGGTCGCGCTGGCACCGTCCAGTAGCCGCCGGATTTCGGCCTCATGCCGGTACCGGTTCTTGGTGAAATACTGGCGCAGGATTTTAGCGCCTGCCAGGCGATTGGCCTCGGTTGGGTTTTTGTTGAGAGCCTGACGGATGCGTTCGAGCAGCATCTTGAGGCTGAGGACTTCACTTTGGATGTTCAGGTCGCCCCGGATCAACTGTTGCCATACCGGATCCCGTTCGGTGGGCAGGGATTGATCAGCAGCCGCGGCTGCCGCGCGTCCAGCCACCGCAGCCGTTTGTCCGGGCTGGGAACCGCCGCGTATCTGTCCTAGTTCATGACTGAGCCGATTTTGATGTTTGCCGAAAAACTGGCGCAGTATACGTATACCGGCCTGCTCATTGGTGGGACTGGGATTATGCTCGATCGACTGGCGCAGCCGTTCAATCATCATCTGCAGGCCGACAATTCGAGTATCCAGTCGCAGCTTGCCCTTGATCAGATCTTGCCACACGGGGTCAGTCTCAGACGGGAGGCCGGTAGCCGTTACTGCGATCGTGGAGCGGCCGCTCATAGCCAGTTGTTCACCGCGTAGTGATTCCAGTTCATGTGCCAGCTGCTGCTGGTGCTTGATGAAAAACTGGCGCAGCGCATGCGCACCTACCAGGCGGGTATCTGCGGAAGGATTCTTTTCAAGGTTGCTGCGTACCCGTTGCAGCAGCATGCGCAGGGCGACCGAATCGGTTTGAATCGGAATGTCACCGTTGATAAGACGTTGCCAGCCATCGTGTTCGGCGGGCGGTACTTCACCGGTTTCAATCAGATCGAAATCGTGACTCGTTTCTGAGGCTCTCGCAGGACTGATTTCATCATCATCGGCGGTGGTATGGCTGCCTGATACGGCACCGGTCTGTTCACTGATTTCACGTACATCGGATGAACTGATGCCGGTGATTTTTGCCGCAATCTGGTTATTTGGTGCTGCTTCGATGGCCTGGACAACAAAGTTGAGCATTGGCTCTGTAAACTTGGAATCGGGATTCGCGGCCCACTGTTGCATACAGTCGCAGTCGGGTTGACTGGACTTGACACTGTTGGGTGGCGGCAAGTGCAGGAATGTGCGCAGGCCGGCAACCTGAAGATGGCGCAAAGTAACCGCCTGGTACTCACCGGTGCGGGGCAGGGCGGTATTACAATACGGGCAGTGTGGTTGTGTTCTGCCTTTGAAGAGTCCTTTTTTACGACCATCACCAAAACCGATGAATATATCAAGCCGGTGAGACGGCTGATCGATTTCCACTTCTTCGACTTGCCAGGGGTCATGCAAACCCAGCATCTGCTTGCAGAAATCAAGTTCGTGCATTGACAAGAATCCCCCTTCTAACGGACAAGCGCAGCGCAAGCCGCAATACATCAGACTGAATCGTTATTGAATATGTCCGAATATTAATCACTGTAACACCCGACCATAACAGCCGGTGTATGTTGCACTTTACCGTATGCCTAAGATGCGAACCGCATCACGGGATCCAGTGTTTGTAGATTCTGTTTGCCATGATCCCAGATGGTTTGCCGGCAGGACGCAGTTACGCGTTTGTTTCGAAATCCTGAAGCTTGCCTGAACTGCCTTCATGAGCCGATTATGATAGTCACCTGAGTCTAGCGCAATATGTATATCGCAGCTACAAAGTTATTATTTTCATTATATTAATACAAATTCTTAGTGACGTGTCGAGGTTTAAGCTCGAATATGGGGAACCAGCATCCCGCTACGCAATTACCGTCGAAAGCGGATATTTGAGTATCCGGTCGCCCTGCAGGCTGCAGGGCTACAATTGTCTATGTACCATTACCTTGAGGGCGGGACTTCAAGTGATGCTGACGTAGGCAGCCAGCATGTGTGATACGTATTTTGACTGACTTCATCCGGAGGAAAACAGAGTGCGTCTGTCAAGGTATTTGATTTTACTGATATTTCTTTTACCTGCACTTGTGCCCGGTGCAGTCGGGACCGTTGTCATCCAGGAGTGGCCGGTGCCGTGGCCGGATACCCGCCCGCGCGATCCCTATGTCGAAACGCTGCAACGGGTGTGGTTCGTCGGACAGTCTGGTAACTATCTGGCCTGGCTCGCGCCTGGTAGCGGCCAGTTCAGCCGCTACGATTTACCGCAGGGAGCTGCGCCGCATAATCTCCTGGTCGATGATGACGGCCAGGTCTGGTATGCCGGCAACGGTGACGCCCATATCGGCATCCTGGCTCCTGATGACGGGACAATCCGGCAGATAGATCTACCAAAAGCCAAGGCACCGGACCCGCATACCCTGGTATTCGATCAACAGGGATACATCTGGTTCAGCGTTCAGGGCGGCAATCACATAGGTCGTCTCGATATGTCCAGTCTGGATGTCAAATTACTCGAAGTACCAACAGCAAGTGCCCGTCCTTATGGGATTATTATTGATCAAAATGGCCGGCCATGGTTTACGCTGTTCGGCAGTTACAAGCTTGGTACGATCGATCCCGAGACGCTGGAATTACGCGAAATCGAGCTGCCGCGCCGGGATGCCCGCCCCAGACGCCTGGCTGTCAGTGCGGACGGAAGCATCTGGTATGTTGACTATGCGCAGGGCTATCTCGGTCGCTATGATCCGGCTTCAGATGTCATTGAGGAATGGCGTACGCCGGCCGCGGAGAACGCCAGACCTTATGGCATGGCGGTCGATCAGTATGACCAGGTGTGGCTGGTCGAAACCGGTATTTCACCTAACAGGCTGGTGGGGTTTGATCCAGGCAGGGAACGTTTCTTTTCCAGAACCAACATCCCCAGCGGCGGTGGAACGGTGCGACATATGTTTTATCATACGGCCAGTCACACCCTCTGGTTCGGCACCGATACGAACACCATCGCCCGCGCCGAGTTGCCTGAACCTGACATTGATTAGTCTTTTTAAATAAAAGGCTATATTGTTTTATTAAAGTATAACTACGGGTAAGTCGGATCGGTGTGGCAGCCGCCCAGCGTATGCAGGTGGACGGCAACACATTCCCGCAGGGCCTTGAGGTTATAACCACCTTCCAGCAGCGAGACGATGCGCCCGCCGGCGTATTGATCGGCTTGTTCCATAACGCGTTCCGTCATCCAGCCATAAAATTCCGTACTCAGTGACATAGTGGCCAGCGGATCGTCCCGGTGCGCATCGAAGCCTGCCGAGACCAGGATGGCTTCCGGACGAAAGCGTTCAACCGCAGGCAGGACCTTTTCTGTAAACACCTGCCTGTACTCTGTATCGGTGGCACCTGCCGGCATCGGGCAGTTGAGAATCGTGCCCCGGCCGCGGCCGGTTCCGGTTTCACTGGCGCTGCCGGTGCCGGGGTAAAACGGATACTGATGCAGGCTGATGTAATACACAGAAGGATCTGCTTCGAATGCATGCTGGGTGCCATTGCCGTGGTGCACATCCCAGTCAAGGATCAGGATCTTGTCGAGGCCGTGCTGCTTTTGCAGGTAACGCGCCAGGATGGCGATATTGTTAAACAGGCAGAATCCCAGTGCCATGTTCCGTTCGGCGTGATGGCCGGGCGGGCGTAGCAAGGCAAAACCGTTATCGGCCTCTCCTGACATCACTTTGTCACCCAGCACCAATGCGCCACCGGCGGCAAGCAGGGCGACATCGTAGGACCGGCGGCTGATGCCGACATCGGTGACATCCAGATAGGATGCGCCACTCAGGCATACTGCCGAAACACGATCGATGTAATTTGCATCATGGATAAGTTGCAGCCATTCTTTGTCTGCCGCGACCGGATTGGTATTGATCAACAGATCAAACCATGGCTGCTTCTGCAGATGTTCCAGCGTTGTGCTCAGGCGCGCACTGGACTCCGGATGTGCATGGCCGGTGTCATGGTCGAGAAACTGCGGGTCATACAGAAAAGCGGTTTGCATAAATCTAAGGTCAACGGAAATTGAGGGCGGCCGGTGAAATCAGCACGCCAAACTGTTCGCACCAGATCACGACACTGCCATACTCGCGCAGTTCGGTACCACTCGGCAAACGATATACCTGGCTGCCCTTGAACGCGTGTAGTCGTCCTAGATCCAGGTAGTCGAGTTCCGCCACCGGTGTTTCGGGTGTGACCTCGGCGGTGGGAACGAGGTAGACGTGATAGGCGGGGCCGGGGCCGACTTCGAAATCCTCCTGCAGATAGACAGTGTTTTCGTAAACTGTGACGTGGCCGGTGCCGTAGTGAACCGGGTCAGAGGGATTCGCATGGATGAATTCACCACGTGCAAGTATCTCACCGCGTTCGCTTTCGGGCAGGAACTCGCTGGCAACGATATCGTTCAGAAAAATAAAAGGGTAGGCAAAAATGCCGACGGCGAAACCGGCAGCGGCACCGAGTAGCAGACCCAGCAACAAACCGATGAAAAGATTTTTCATGAACCGTCGGCTACCGGAACACAGATCAATGGAATCCTACGCCTGTGGCAGTAAGCCGGCAAGCCACACCATGCCCGGACCTGTGTTAGGGTAAAGCGTACGCAAAGTCGGAGATACCAGTATGTCTGAGACTGTTCTGATAACGGGTGCCAGCCGGGGGCTTGGCCTGGAGTTTGCCCGTCAATATCTCGCCGATGGCTGGGAGGTTTACGCTACCTGCCGCACGCCGGAAAAAGCGTCTGCCCTGAACCGGCTGGCAGAAACGGCCGGTGAACAGTTGCGGGTGCAGCCCTTGGAAGTGACCGATGAAGGTCAGATTCATAAGCTGCGCGCGGCGCTTGGCAGCCATCCCGTGGATGTCCTGATCAACAACGCCGGCACCTACGGTCAGAAAAACGGCGGTTTCGGGATGACCGACGCTGCCGCGTGGGAACAGGCAATGCGCGTGAATGTCATCGCCGTCATGAAAATGATGGAGGCCTTCGTCGATAGTGTGGCCGCCAGCCGGCTGAAAATCATCGTCAACGTGTCGAGCAAGATGGGCAGCATGGCGGATAACGGCTCCGGCGGCAGTTATGTTTATCGCTCTTCCAAGGCCGCACTCAATGCCGTCAGTGTCAGTGCTGCGCGTGATCTGAATGCCCGGGGCGTTACCGTGGTTGCTCTGCACCCCGGCTGGGTGCGAACCGATATGGGCGGTACCAATGCCCTGATCGATGCTGAAGAGAGTGTGGCCGGTATGCGCCGGGTTATTAGTAACCTCAAGTCTGAAGACAGTGGCCGGTTCGTGGATTTCAAGGGCCAGGACGTCCTGTGGTAGGACGGGTTCATATGATATGGCGGATTCGGAAGCAACAGTTGATTTGAAACAGGCAGCCACGAGCGCCTATCGTCAGGATGGCAGAGAACCCGGCTGGTGCAGTCAGGCCATTGCCGACAGTGGCTGGCATCCGCGTCTGGATCGGTTGCGACGGGGAGGATACAGCTACCTGGGCTATCACTTCAGCGATCATGGCGTTCTGTTTCGCGGTATGCCCGGCGGCTTTCTGGCGGCGCTGGCGGAAGGCCAGTTCTGGCACGGAGCAGATGAGGCTATGTTATGCCGGCTGGAGCGTGAACTCGATGTCATTTTTTGTTCCGAGACGGCACGTGACGCACTGGCTGTTGCGAAGCCGTGGCAGACGAAGCGCGATGCCGCTGTACTGGTCTTTAACAGCAGCATATTTGCTGCACGCTGGCAAAAGCGGGCCGCGGCTGTTCTGGGTTTCGCGGATGTCGGGATGGTCTTCAAATATCCGTGCCTGGCCGAACCACTGTTGCTGTCCGAGTTAAGCGCAGTTCTGGTCGCGCCCGAGATCCATGCCGAAGCGAACAGGTTACTGGCGGGGAACCCGGAAAATGCAGCGGCGGGTCATCTTGATCGTATGCTTTGTACGCTGTCAGGACAGGCTTTCGACCAGCGCGAAGAGTGGAACAGTGCACTGGAAATGATGATTACCACGCACGGCTTCGAAGCGGCAGCAGTGGAGACCTGCGATATATATCCCGGCTGCCGCCACAGTGATAAAGCAGGCGGTTTATGACGTTGCAGCGCTGTCTGGGCAATAGCGGCCGCCGGGTTTCAGCCATCGGTCTCGGTGCCATGCCACTGTCGCTGGACGAATGCCCTGACACGGACATGGCCGTGGAGGTGGTTAGTGAATTCATTGCCGGCGGCGGGGATTTCATCGATACCGCCAACGTGTATTGCCGTCAGCCGGACGCTGTCGGTGCCAATGAACGACTCATAGCGAGAGCTCTGGCGGAAAGTCCACATGCTGAAAAGGTTATTGTCGCGACGAAAGGTGGAGTGCGCCGTACCCTCGACGGCTGGGCGGTGGATGCCAGTCCGCACTGGCTGCGTGAATCCTGTGACCAGAGTCTGCTCGCGCTGGGCGTTGACTCCCTCTTCCTGTACCAGTTGCACGCTCCGGACCCGGATGTGGACATCCGGGAATCCGTCGCTGCGCTTGAGCGCTTGCGCGAGGTGGGCAAGATTCAATATATCGGTCTGTCCAACGTCACTGTTGCTGATATCAGCGCCGCCCGTGAAGTCGCACCGATCACCAGCGTCCAGAACGCCCTGCATCCACGCCGCAAGGAAGCGCTGTATTCCGGCGTAGTCGAACATTGCCGGTCACAGGGGATCACTTTTATTGCTCACAGCCCGGTGGGTGGTTTCCAGCGCCGCGGCCGCTTGCATGATGACGCCGGATTACAGACGCTGGCGGAACGCTATGCCACCACGCCGGCATGCCTGAGTCTGGCCTGGCTATTGCATCTGGGACCGCATGTGTTGCCGATACCCGGTGCGCGCAGCCGAGAAAGTGTACGGGCTAGCCGCACGTCACTGACTATTACGCTTGCAGCCGAGGACGTTGCCAGTATCAACGCACTGGCGGACTGGTAGGCCGCCGCATTCCGGGGAAGCCAACTGAAGTATTATCGCCTTAATCCAGGCGCTCGATGATTGCCCTGGTGTAGGTCTCGGTTCCGGCACTACCGCCCATATCCGCTGTCAGAATATGGTCGTCAACGGTCCGGTGAATAGCGGTACGAAGCCGTTCGGCCATCTCGTGCTGATGCACGTGATCCAGCATCATGGCTGCCGCGAGCATGATGGCTGTGGGATTCGCCTTGCCCTGGCCAGCGATATCCGGCGCGGTGCCATGCACCGCTTCAAAGATGCAGCCGTGTTTGCCGATGTTGCCGCCGGGTGCAAGTCCCAGCCCGCCGACCAGACCGGCAATTTCGTCGGACAGAATATCGCCGAACATATTGGTCGTCACGATCACGTCATACTGGGACGGATTCAGTACCAGTTGCATGGCGCAGTTATCGACAATCTTATCTTCGATAATCAGTTGGTCTTTATACTTTTCGCCGATCTCGAGCGCGGTTTCCAGAAACAGCCCTGTCAGATATTTAAGAATGTTGGCCTTGTGGACAATCGTGACCTTCTTGCGACTGTGCTTTATCGCATATTCGAAGGCAAATTCGGCAATACGGCGACAGCCGGAGCGCGTATTGAAGCCTGTACCTTGGGCAACCGCTTTGGGGTCATCATCAATCGGCACATAATTTTCAACACCGACATAAAAGCCTTCGGTATTCTCGCGAATGAGAACGAGGTCGATGTCTTCGTAGCGGCCGCCCTTCAGATAGGTCCGTGCCGGACGGACGTTGGCGTAGAGCTTGAATATCTCGCGCAGACGCACATTGGCGGATCGGAATCCGCTGCCCACCGGCGTTTCCAGGGGCCCTTTGAGCGCAAGGTGATTATCGCGCACGCTGTCCAGCATCGGACCGGGTAACGGATCACCGAATTCCTCGATGGCCTTGAGGCCGGCCTTATGTGGTTGCCAGGAAAAAGGTGCTTTGATTGCATCGAGGACTTCGACGGTGGCGGCTACGATTTCCGGGCCGATACCGTCACCCTCAATCAGCGTTACGGGTATCTGGTCGCTGATAATGGCTTCCTTACTCTATATAGAGCGTTATTGGAATGATGCGGTAGGTTTAACTGTCCCTATTCTAGCTCGCACGTCTGCCCAGGGGAAGGGATCGAAGGCCGGGCAAGGTTTGTTATTTTTCATTTTTTTCGGCGTGCAGACGGGCAGGAAGCTGGTCGGGCGGAATGATCAGGTCATTCAGAATACGGGCGGCTTCACGTAACAGCAGATCGGGCTTTCCCTCATCTTCCTTTGCCTCAGTGCCGTTCTGATTGCCAACGCCTTCTTCCTCGATATTCAGACCCATGGCGTCACGAAACTCTTCATCAAGCTGTTCCTGTTCTTTCAGCAGACGTTCGCGATCAGCCCGCCGAGCGTCGATATTCAGCGAGACTGTCTTCTTCTCCCGTGCATCTTCCAGGAAACGCGTCCGTTTCAACAATGCCGTGAATTTCGGATTGTTCGCAACCCGCTCCTCGTGCTGACTGCGGGCGCGGTCGAATCGGTCTACCGGGGCTTTCGCCGGGACAAAACGCGCGGGATCAACGCTGTCCCAGGGTAATGCATTGTCATACGAACGTTCACCATAATCCTCCGACTGTTCAGCCGTCGGATAGAGAATGTCTGGAATAACGCCCTTGTATTGATTGCTCCCGCCGCTGACTCTGAAAAACTGGGCGATCGTCGTTTTCAGGCGGCCAAGGTCGTCATCGCCACTGTTGTCAAAGCGGCTCAGATCGATAATGTTCTGCACGGTTCCCTTGCCGAAGGTGGGTTCACCGATGACGATGCCGCGCCGATAGTCCTGGATCGCGCCGGCAAAAATCTCCGAGGCCGAGGCACTGTTGCGATCCACGAGTACCGCCAGCGGACCCTGGTAAAATAATTTTGGATCCGGATCTTCATTCACTTCGACGCGGCCGGATGCATCCTTCGTCTGCACCACGGGCCCACCCTCGATAAACAGACCGGTGAGTTCCAGCGCCTCGGTCAGTGAACCGCCACCATTGCCGCGCAGATCGACCACCAGGCCGTCAATGTCCTTTTCCTTGAGTTCGCTGATTAAATTGCGAACATCCCGGGTTGTGCTGCGGTAATCCTTGTCGCCCCGGGCATGAGCGGCAAAATCCATATAAAAGGTGGGTATGTCGAGTACACCGATGCGGCTGTCGGTCTGTTCGAGCTCGATAACCTTGGATTTGGCTGCCTGTTGCTCCAGTTTGATTTTGTTACGCACCAGCTCAATGGTTTTGCTCGGACCTTCGGGACCAATACCTTTAGGCAGTACTTCCAGTTTTACCGTCGTCCCTTTGGGTCCGCGGATGAGATCAACCACATCATCCAGACGCCAGCCGATGACATCCTTGATTTCGCCGTCTTCACCCTGGCCCACGCCGATAATCCGATCCTGGGCGTGCAACTCATCACTGAGATCAGCAGGACCGCCCGGCACGATTCGTTGCACCTCGGTATAGTCGGTTTCACCGCTCAGTACCGCACCGATGCCTTCCAGTGACAGGCGCATGCTGATGTCAAAATTTTCTGAAGTACGTGGTGAAAAATAGGCCGTATGCGGCTCGATGGCAGTGGTATACGCATTGACGAATGTCTGGAAGACATCGTCGGCGTTCAGCTGATGGGTGCTGGTGGCAATACGCTCGTAGCGATCGCGCAGGGTATCCCGAATCTCGTCTTCCTCTTTATCGGCCAGTTTCAGCAGCAGATAGTCGTTCTTGACCCGTTTCCGCCAGGTCTGTTTCAGTTCTGCTTCATTATCAGGCCACGGCATGTCCTGACGGTCATAGCGATAACGCTCTTCTTCACTGAAATCGAACTCCTGGTCAAGCAATGAAATCGCATAGTCGATGCGTTCTTTTACCCGCTCCCGGTAGAACTTGAAAATTTCAAAAGCAACCCCGAGTTCCTTGTGGCGCAGGGCATCATCCAGTTTACTGCGATATTGCTTGAACTGCTCGATATCGGTGCGGGTGAAAAAGCTGCGGTTCGGGTCCAGACTGTTGAAATAGTTTTTAAAAATCTGCTCCGACATGGAATCGTCGAGTTCGACCTGCTTGTAGTGATAGGCGGTCGTTATATGGGTAATGATATCGGTGGCCCGCGCATGCTTCTCAGCCGGGATGAGTTCCGCTTCAGGGACGAGCTGAACCTCCGCCTGCACGGTACCCACGCACAGCAGCAGAAACAGTGCGATATTGTGGCGAAATAGTTTCATGATCAGGGATAATAATAGAAACATTGATATTTGGACAGCAGGGAGATGCCCGGGTTTCCCGGCCGCTGCTGTTCAGCAGTCATTAAACTGGCTGTACTCATCAAACGGGTTATTGTCGTCGCTGGAACCGGCCTTCCCGTCATTGTCCAGGTCAACAACATGCTGCTTGAGTGCCTTGGCTTTATCCGGATCTCCCCCTAATATTGCAGGAGCCTGATCGTAATACTCCATCAGGTCTTCCACCGCCTCGCGGTTGCCGGCATCCAATGCAACTGCCTGCTCCAGCGCATGCTGTGTCTGCCGGGCCAGACGCAGGGCTTCGATCAGACTGGCGCGATCGGCCAGTTGACCGTAGCTTTTCCCGAGCCAGTGATAATTGCGTGAATTCGGCTCTGTTTCAATTGCCTGTTTAAAAGTCTGTGCCGCGTGCCGATACTGACCCTGTTCGTACAGCGAAACGCCCTCTTGGTACAGATTGTCGGCGTCCATTGCCGCGGTAGCGAGGGGCAGCGCTGCCAACAGCACAGCCAGCGCGATTGCGCGCCCGAAATTATGCCTGGCGATGGACGGGTAATGAGGCATGGGTCAATAATGGTGCCCGGGCCTGTATCCGGGGTAAGCGGTACAGCTGGCCGATGGAATGAGCAAATGTAACAATTGTCATTGTATATGATGAAGACAAAATTTCGGCGGTGGAGTTCGATCCGCGCTGGCTGGCGATGCCTGGCAGCTGCGCTTGTGAGCTTTGGCCTGACTGCATGTGATCCTGCACCGGAGACTTCCCGGACAGCCGATGGCCAGCGGGACAAGTGTGATCCGGATGATGGCAGCCTGATCCTGCCACCGGGTTTCTGTGCCCGGGTTGTCGCCGATAATTTGGGCTTTGTGCGCCACATCGCAGTGGATCGCGATGGCGATATTTATGCGGCACTCCGGAATCTGCGTTTTGATCTGGGTGGCATCCTTGGGTTACGCGATACCAGCGGTGACGGCCGCATGGATGTCGTCGAGCAATTCTCCGAAACACCCGGCATGGCTATCGAGATACAGGATAACTGGTTGTATTTCGGTGCCGACGACGCGGTTTACCGTTATCAGCTGGGTGACGAATTAGTCCCCCCGCAGCCGCCGGAGACTGTAATTGGCGGCTTCCCGACGCCGCAATCGGAACATACAGGCAAGACCTTTGCCTTTGATGGCCAGGGATCCCTCTACGTTAATGTGGGCGCGCCCTCGAACGCCTGTCAGAGTGAGGATCGTAAAGCCGGATCTCCGGGGAAGGATCCATGCCCGGAACTGGAACGGCAGGGAGGGATCTGGCGTTTCCCTGCCGATGCGACCGGGCAGAGCCAGAGCGATGGCGAACGTTACGCCAGCGGTATCCGGAACGCCTATGCCATCGCCTGGAGCCGGGCGGCCGACAGTCTCTATGTGCTCCAGCATGGCCGTGATCAGTTGCATGAACTCTGGCCTGACAAATACAGCACGGTCGAAGGAGCGGAACTACCAGCCGAGGAATTTATCCGGGTTGTGCCGGATACCACTTATGGTTGGCCGTACTGTTACTATGATCATCATGCCGGGCGGATGATGCTGGCGCCGGAATATGGGGGCGATGGTGTGAGTAGCGGTCGCTGCAGGGATTTTCCGCAACCGTTGCTGGGCTTCCCGGCCCATTACAGTCCCAATGACATGGTATTTTATGAAGCGCAGCAGTTTCCGGAGCACTACCGCGACGGCGCCTTTATCGCCTTTCATGGTTCCTATAACCGCGGCGATCTGAAACAGGTCGGTTATCAGGTCGTTTTCGTACCCTTCAAAGATGGCCAGCCGGCCGGTGACTGGACCATATTCGCCGATGGTTTTGCCAGCGATGGCGTCCCGGTTGCATCGCCGGAAGATGCCGAGTACCGGCCAACCGGTCTCGCCATCGGGCCGGGTGGCTCACTTTATATTTCCGATTCAGTCCAGGGACGCATCTGGCGGGTGAGTTATCTGGGCGATCAGGCCGGTTCTCCGGCTGCCGGCGAGTCGAGCGATACTCAGAACTGAGCCCGGCTCACCGCCGCATTGAACTAACCGCAGTGTCGAGCGTCTTGTTTTTATCAGGGAAAATTTCCTTAAAGGTTTGCGCCACGCGATAATATCAGGGGCATCCTCAATATAATCCAGGGGCAATTTCATTCGTCCGATGTTGAGACATCTTGCTGTGATCGCCGGTTTCTCGGCTGTCATGACACCGGCGGTGCCGGCGGAAAGCCTGCTAGAGACGCCGCCTGGCCGGTTGTATGACATTGGCGAATTACGCTTGCACATGAACTGTCTGGGTAGTGGCCGGCCACTGGTGATCTTCGATGCCGGGCTGGGTGGTTTTTCGCTCGAATGGCTCGGCGTCCAGCGGGCACTGGCAGATGAGATGACCGCCTGTGCGTATGACCGGGCCGGTTACGGCTGGAGTGAAACGGGGCCCTCGCCGCGCACGACCAGTCAGATTCATGATGAGTTTGTGCGGCTGCTCGAAATCGCCGCGCTGGAGCCGCCCTACATACTGGTCGGGCATTCCTTCGGCGGTTACAACGTCCAGTATTTCGCAAAGACTTATCCGGACAAGGTTGCTGGCATCATACTGCTGGACTCCTCGCATCCCGACCAGGCTGATCGTATACCTGAGATGGCTGTTCGCCAGCGACGTGTCGGTCGCCCGCGTCTGGTGACTTTCTTCAATGATCCGTCGCTGCTGAACAAATACCCTGAAGATGTTCGCGACGAAGCTGCGGTACTGATAACCGGTCGCAGGGCAATCGTGACGCAACAGCGGGAGCTGTCCAATTTTACCTACAGTGGTTCAGAAGTCCGCTTTCTGAGTCTGGATTTTCCGGAAGTGCCTCTGGTGGTGGTCACACGCGGCCAGCGGGTCTGGCCGGATGATCCCCTGGGCCGCGCGCGTGAGCAGGCATGGCAGAAGATGCAGCAGGAACTTGCGGCGTTAAACGGTTCAGGCCGTCAGGTAATCGCCACGGAGAGCGGTCACATGATTCACCTGGATCAACCAGCCCTGGTAGCGAATATAATCCGGCAAATGGCGCGCAGTTACTGTGGCGAGCAGGTAGTAGCCGCGCCCGTCTGCTGAATTACTGGATTTCCAGAAGTTCGATATCGAATATCAGCGTTTCATTCGGGCCGATGACGTTCCCGGCACCCTGTTCACCGTAAGCCAGTTCCGGCGGTATAACGACTTCCCATTTCGCGCCTTCCTGCATCATCGGCAACACGGTCTGCCAGCCCTGGATGACCTCGTTGACCTTGAAAGTCGCGGGTTCATCGCGTTCATAGGAACTGTCAAATTCTTCGCCGTTGATGAGTCTGCCGCGATAATGAACCACGACCGTGTCTTCAACGGTGGGCTGTTTGCCTGAACCCTCTTCCACGACCTTGTATTGGAGGCCGTTGTCGAGTTCCTCGACGCCGGACTGTTGTTTGTTTTTGGCGCGGTAGTCTTCCCCAGCCTGGGTATTCTGACCGCCCTCAGCGGTCCGCTGGGCTTCGAGTTCCTGTTTATAGCTTTCGGCGGCCTGCTGCATTTGTTCCTGGGTCAGCTGCAAATCATTGCCACTGAGCACATCACGGATGCCGGCCGCGAATGCCTCGGCATCGATATCCACCCCCTGCTGACTGACATTGCCGCCGATCTGGGTGCCCAGGGCATAACTGAATTTCTGTTTGTCGCTCGTAAGCTCCGCAGCTGTTGCAATGCCCGCTGCCAAACTCAAACATATAATCACAGGTACTATGAGTTTCATGGGGAGACCTTAAATAATCCGGAATAAGTAGAAGGAAGATTTGAATAATCCAATAATCATCGCATACCGGCGGCGGCAACTCCAGAGTGGGTGGCTTGTTCCACTGACGGCCCGGACGCCGGCAGCCCCGGCCCTGCCATGACAACGCTGCCGGATTATCTGCGCGCCGGTTTGCTTGTTTTGTCGATCGGCCTGAATCCGTCACCGGCCTCGGTGGCAGCCGGCTACTATTTTGCCGGCCGCAACAACCGCTTCTGGCCGGCCCTGAATGCGAGCGGTCTGACCGGACGCGAGCTGACCCCCGCAAGACAGGCCTGTGAATACCTGTGCCGGGAACGGCGTATCGGGTTTACCGATGTGGTCAAGCGTCCGAGTCGTGGGGCGGGTGATCTGCGCGCCGCCGATTTCCGTGCCTGGGTGCCACGGCTTGAGAGCACCATTGATCGCTACCAGCCAGTGTTGCTCTGGTTTCATGGCAAAATCGCATACAGTTATTATCTGCATTGCAGAGGCCAGCCGGCCAGTGGTTTGAACTGGGGTCTGCAGCCGCATTTACAGCAGGGCGCACGGGTTTTTCTCAGTCCCAATCCCAGTGCCGCCAATGCGGTCTTCAGTCTGGCGGTTCTGACCGGTTATTATCGGACGCTGTACCGGCTTTATTGTGAACTGAGTGACTAGTGCCGGAAGGGCACGCCGCGGCCGGGACGCTGCCGGATCGTGTCCAGTGTTACAGCAGGATAATACTCACCACTCAACTCGCGCGTCCACCATTGATGGCTGTCATTACCTCTCTCGGGAGTTGTGTAGCGGTAATGATAAAGCCGGGCGCGTATTGTGCGCGGGCCAGTATCCGGAAACGGATTATCGGCGAACAACCGGGTAACCGCGGGCTCGTTTTCCAGCAGCCGTATCAACAGGGGTTCGAACCAGGGTTGACGGTCCGGGCTGCCGAGCGCGGCGAACCACATCTGCCAGTCCAGGCGTGGCTGATGCGGAATGTTCCAGCCCGGCGCGCGGGCCGGGTCGCCGGGTTTGTAGCGAAATTCGTAGGCTTGCCAGTCGTGTCCGTTCCGAGAACCCTCAATAATGATTTCCGGTCGACGGATTGTCATATTGGCGAACAGGCCATAGGGATTCACGATCATGAACGGCTGAATGAACTGGTGAACCTGCCGCCCGATCGGCAGGGTCTCGGTTAACATCACCCGGCTGACCAGATTGAGGCCGGGCAACACGATGATCAGGCTGAATAATATGCAGAAAATTCGTCCGGCCCTACCACGATGGGATTCAATGGCCAGCAGGGATCGCGGTTGCCGGCCAAGTCGTGCCAGGGCGGCATCATCGAACAGCCACAGCGTGAGCAGCAGGGTCAGCAGGTTGAAGAAGTTGTAATTGCCGGTCAGCAGAATCGCCATTTGGAACAGAATAATCAGCCAGCCGATCAGCATGCGCAGGCGGCGTGGCCCGAAGATAAGAAAGACCAGCACGATTTCGATGATCAGCGTCAACGCTGTTGCCAGCATCAGCAGATTGTCCGGCAGATGATGCGTATACCAGGCCAGTGGCGTTGGCAGGGGCTGGGTTTCGAAGTGGTATTCGAGCGCGCTCAGACCCCGCCAGACACTGTCGCCGCCGGTGACTTTGACGACTCCGGCCATGAACAGAAAACGCCAGAGCAGCCAGCGGTACAACCAGCGGACCATGGTGGGCCAGCCGCGCAGAAAAATCGCCAGGAAACCGATTTCCAGTAACAGCAGATCCCATTGAAACTGGAAGAACGCCTGGCCGGCATGAAACACGCTCAGATAGAGAGCGAACGCCACAACCAGGGCAGGGGTGGTGAGTCGGTTGATAATGATCAGAAGGCCCGCTGCGGCACCGGCTCCGCAGACTGCCTGCAGTAGCCAGTCGCTGCTGCCCAGCCAGAAGACCGTCGGCACATAATATCCCGCGACCGATCCGTGATAGCCCTGCATGCGATCGAGATAGGCATCAACCGGCAGGAGTCCTGTTTCACCGATCAGGCCCGTGATCTGGACGCCGGCGGATACGAAGGCGCTGATATAAATTACGCCCAGGCCGCGCAGGAACCACCATTGAATCCGCTGGTGGCGCGGCGCCGTGTAGTGGGGTCCCCAGAGCAGATGTGTCAGACGCCGCAGCAGACCACGGTGGCTGGCGAGAAAGTCATAGATGATTTCACTGAGCGGCGCGAAACCGGGCAGAAAACGGTACAGCCACCAGCCGAGACCATGGCCGCGTATATAGTTCAGCAGTCGGAAACTGGCGGCGGCACCCGAATGGACATGACCATCCGGTTCAATCAGCCAGACAGATTTCCGGAAGGATTCGGTTGGAATATGCGGATAGTCAACGGCGGCTGACTGGTAGGGGCGGTAGATCACCCGCTGACCGGTAAGACTCAGCCAGTAATTCACCCATTCACGGCAAATACCGCAATCGCCGTCATAAATCAGCACCGGCGTGGCATGCATGGCGGCCATCCATTCTTGATTATCGTCATGAAAACAGGCCCCGGTACCGCTGACAAGTGTATTCCATTCGAGCCATTTGACGGTGCATCACAGTGTCCGGCGGCGCTGGCCCGGCCACTATCAGGGCCTCATTTCAACAACCGGTCGGTACGCACCGGTCCGGTCAGGTCCCAGCCCGTGACACAGGTGAAAGGCAGCAGTTACTGCAGCTGCTTCGCTTCAACCTGGATCTACAGCTTTTTGTCTGGTTGCTGCAGCCAGTTTCTGACGGCTATCCGGCTATCACTGTCCGGAGCCAGATCGGCCGGTTTCCTGATCAGAAACGGGCGGAGTTCACATACCGCAATCTTGCTTACCCGGATGAGCCGTTCAAGAACGCTTTCAGGTAACCATTACACACCGGCTTTGCCGCGTCCGGGAATTGACTACGGAATCAAAGGTCTATTAAGAGCCTTTTGCAAGTCCTCAGTACATCTCAATATTGTATGAGATATGCCATGTAACTTTTTGATAAAAAATGTTTTATGGTGAAAATATGGATTTAATACGGATACTGATTGCGATACTGTTACCCCCGCTCGGCGTTTTTCTGCAGGTCGGTCTGGCCGGGGCTTTCTGGCTGAATATTCTGTTGACGCTCCTGGGGTATATACCGGGGATTGTCCATGCGGTGTGGATTATCGCTAAACGATGATGCCGAACGCCGAGCCGGCGGAACTCAGCCGGGCCAGGCGTCTGGCAAGGCTGTTTGACAGTGCTTTCGTGTTGCCGGGAACCCGCTGGCGTTTCGGTCTCGACGCGCTTATCGGTCTGGTTCCCGGTATCGGCGATCTGGCGGCCAGCGGCACTGCCGTCTACATTGTCTACCTGGGACGCCGGCTGGGCATTCCGCTAACCACACAACTTCGCATGCTGGTCAATGTATTGGTCGACTTGCTGGTCGGCGTGGTGCCTCTGCTGGGAGATTTGTTCGATGCGCATTACAAAGCCAACCTGCGCAATGTCTCGTTAATGGAGGACTTCTGGCGGCTAAAACGGGCGGGTCCGGTCGTGCCCGAACGCCGGCGATGACATCAACCCGTCCAGAACCATTTTTCTGGTTGCTACTGCTACACTTGTCTCAAATTACGTAAAAAATGAATCAGGCAGGGCAGTCCGGAAGTGACAGTTACGAGGACTGGCTTAACACATACCTGCTCAGTGGGATGCTGCCGAATAGACTGAACGCTTGACCCGCTCACCGAGCGGGTTTTGTTTATGGGGTGACGCCTGGTTAAGTGTGATCTGACGGGCTGCGTTGGTCAGTACTTCGATGCCGGCATCGGCATGCCGTTCCTGTTCACATAGCATGCGCCGGAAGGCGCGTGCCCCGGGCTGACCCTGGAACAGCCCGAGCAGGTGCCGGGTCATCTTGTGTAGACGCACACCGCGGTCCAGCTGAGTTCTGGCGTAATCACAATAGCGCTTCATGACGTCGAACCGGTCTGCTGCGCCGGTGCTGCTCCCGTAGAGCAGACAGTCGGCTTCGGCCAGGAGAAACGGATTCTGACAAGCCGCACGGCCGATCATTGCGCCGTCGACGTGCTGCAGGTGTGACTGCGCAGCCGGCAGTGTTTCAATGCCGCCGTTGATGACGACGGTGAGTTGCGGAAAATCACGCTTGAGCCGATAGACGCGGCCGTAATTCAGTGGTGGTTTGCTGCGATTTTCTTTCGGACTTAATCCCTGTAGCCAAGCCTTGCGGGCATGAATGATAAACACCCCGCAGCCCGCTGCGTGCACCGGCTCGATGAAACGGCACAGATTTTCATAGGCATCGCAGTCATCGATACCAATGCGCGTTTTGACAGTGACCGGCAGTTGCGTGGCGGCGCGCATCGCCGCTATGCAGTCTGCCACAAGATCAGGTTCGGCCATGAGGCAGGCACCGAAGCGGCCGGACTGCACCCGATCGCTGGGACAGCCGACGTTCAGATTGATTTCATCATAACCCCACTCTTCGGCAATGCGTGCACACTCCGCCAGTGCTCGCAGATCGCTGCCACCGAGTTGCAGTGCCAGCGGATGTTCATCTACATGAAACTCCAGCAAGCGGTTTCGCTTGCCATGCAGAAGCGCACCGGTCGTGACCATTTCGGTATACAGCAATACATGTCGCGATATCAGCCGCAGCAGAAACCGGAAATGCCGATCGGTGTGCTGCATCATCGGGGCCACTGACAGGCGGCGATCCGCTATTGCGTTGTCTCTGCGGGTGGCTGGCATATGTGAATAGTGAATAGTGAATAGT
>CAZFUS010000022.1:0-14757 GCA_964522485.1 uncultured Enterobacteriaceae bacterium
CCGATGTCATCCCGCCCGAGGCTTGCTATCTTGGCTGGCAAGAGTCGCTTGCCCTGCTGGTGAAACTGGTCGAGCCGGAGATTCCGGATGAGATATGAAGCCAGGATTTCCGCCTGACAATGCGCTCCAGCCGACGGGTCACTCGCTGCGCTCGCGGCCCGCGGCTGAGCGCGGGCATCAGGCGCTCATGAAATCATTTTGGAGGACGACAAGAACATGAGAAAGCTGGTTGTGGGAACTTTCCTGACTCTGGACGGCGTCATGCAGGCGCCCGGCGGCCCCAACGAGGACCACGACGGCGGCTTCCGGCACGGCGGCTGGTTAGTTCCCTATTTTGACGAGAAGTTTGGTGAAATCATGACCGAGTGGACCAGGCAAGCCGGTGCCTTCCTGCTCGGGCACAAGACCTATCAGATATTCGCGGCTTCCTGGCCCAACTCCACCGACCCGGCGGACGAGATTGCCACGGCCCTCAACACCCGGCCGAAGTTCATCGCTTCGCGAACGCTTGAAAAGGTCAGCTGGAACAATTCCCACCTGATTAAGGGTGACGTTGCCGAGGAGGTCACGAATCTTAAGGCACAGGAAGGTGGTGAGATTCAGGTTCACGGCAGCAGCAACCTCCTGCAAGCCCTGCTCAAGTACAATCTTGTCGATACGCTTCGCATTTGGCAGTTCCCTGTGGTTATCGGCACAGGCAAACGCCTGTTCGGCGAGGGCACAATCCCATGCAGCTTCCGGCTTGTCGATACACAACAGACCACTACTGATGCTGTCCTGCACGTGTACGAGCGCGCTGGCGATCTCAAGTACGGTGAAGTAGAAGTCGGCCAGGAGACCGTGATCTTCGATTCCGACGACAAGTGAGGCAGCGTCTGACAACCGGTTGCAGTGGACGGCACTACGCGCCGCCGCTGATGCCGAGCGTCAGGCCGCAGATACGAAACCATTACTGGCTCCCGCCGGTTCCGATATAATCTTAAGGTGACGGGTCGCCCGATCCGTCACAAATTCTCCCCCATAGCGAGGCAAGCACATGTCCACGACCGGCAGTTACGTCGACGAAATCGACGGGATCACAAAAGTGATACAAAACTACATCGACGGTGCGCGAACGGGCAAAGGTGCCGCGATGAAGCCCGCCTTTCATGATGATGCAACGATCTTCGGCTACGTCGGTCCAGACCTTTTCGGCGGCCCGATTCAGGGGCTCTACGACTGGAACGACCAGAACGGCCCTGCAGCCGACATCCAGAGCCGCTTCACCAGCATCGATGTGGTCGGTACCGCAGCTAGCGTGCGCCTTGACACCGATAACTGGACGGGGCACCGTTTTACCGATTTCTTTAATCTCGTGAAGTTCGATGGCAAGTGGAAAGTCGTCAACAAGGTCTTCTACTTGCACCCCTGACCGAACACGGCCGGGGTGGATCGTCGCAGTGCCTGTGCCGCGCGTAGTGCACCTGCTTCCGGATCACGGCATGATGCATGCCTGACAGTTCATTCAAGCCGAACCCGCTTCGCGGCGCTGCTTAATTCGGACGTTAGGCGTCTCAGTGAAAGGGAGCATGAGTACCAATCTATCCCAGCTACCATCCGACTTGCCGAGACCCCTTGACGACGGTGCGGCCGCGCATCTCCTGGGAGCGCTGCTGCCGCGTATAGCGCTGCCAAGCACGGATGGTACAACCGTCAATCTCGCTGATCTGGGAGGTCGATGGGTGATCTACATCTATCCAATGACGGGGCGCCCCGACGTTCCCTTGCCTGACGGCTGGGATGATATTCCTGGGGCACGCGGATGTACTCCCCAGTCTTGTAACTTTCGCGACCACTACAAAGAGCTCCAGGAGCTTGGAACGGGTGTGTTCGGACTAAGTGCCCAGACGACCGACTATCAGCGTGAGGTCTGTGACCGTTTACAGCTGCCGTTTCAGTTGCTGAGCGATAGCGCCCTCCAGCTTAGGAGTGCCTTACGGTTGCCGACGTTTACCACCGCAGGCATGGAGCTATTCAAGCGGCTCACGCTCATCACCGAGCACGGAATGATCAGGAAAGTCTTCTACCCAGTGTTTCCACCCGATCGCAATGCCGATGACGTCCTGGCGTGGCTGCGAAAAGATGCCCAACCGGGCGCTGCAGAGGACGCGCCGTAAGCGGCACGCCCCTGAGCCTGGGCATTGGGCACAAGGAGCAATACTCATGCACAAAAGTCGACTTGGAAATATCGTCATTGACTGTTCTGCGGATGACATACTGGGAGAAGCCAGGTTCTGGAGTGCCGCACTGGGTTGTCCCTTGCCAAAGGACGTAAGTGCCAACAGCAAATTCATCCAACTTGAAACGAAGTCTGGCGATGTCCAGATCATCATCCAGCAGGTCGATCATGACCCGCGGGCTCATCTTGACATTGAGACAGACTCGATCGAAGAGGAAGTGGCCCGTCTGGAGAAGCTGGGAGCAAGCACGGTATCGCGTCATGACGGTTGGACGGTCATGCAAGCTCCGGGTGGACACAGGTTCTGTGTTGGAGAACCTTACCGGGGTGGATTCGAGCAAGAGGCGAACATATGGAAGTGATGCCCAACAAGGTGCTTCAGCCGGCCATCAAACCGTTGCGCGGTTCGCCATCGGCTGAGCTTCAGCGATATGCAGCATAGGAGTTGTTCATGTCGCTAGTTATTCGCCATCTTACGCCTGATGATATTGCGCTAATGGAGGCGTTGCTGACCAAGTTTGGCGAGGTCTTCAACGACGTGGATACATATAATGGGAATCGCCCTGGTGCGGATTACCTGCGGCAATTGCTCGGTAGCGATTCTTTTATAGCGCTGGTTGCTATTAAAAATGGGGATGTTGTCGGTGGCATTGCGGCCTACGAACTCAGGAAATTCGAACAGGAACGCAGTGAGATCTACATATACGATCTTGCTGTTGCAACAGCACACAGGCGCGAAGGAATCGCCACGGCGCTGATTGAAGAACTTAAGAAGGTCGCAGCAGAGCGCGGAGCCTATGTGATTTTTGTTCAGGCCGATACGGGCGTTGAAGACGAGCCTGCCATAGCGTTGTATACAAAGCTTGGGGTGCGTGAGGATGTTCTCCACTTCGAGATTGCGGTTGACGGAAAGGAGGGCGCTGCATAACAAACGATTGAAGCGGGGCGGCGCTGCGCGCCGCCCTGGCGGGCTGAAGAACATTTCTAAAATATTTTCTCGTTCCTGTCGAAATTGCTGTTTCCTGTTCGACTAACAGAAGACAGAGCACAAAATTGCCGCTAATTCAAAACAACCTGGAGAAGACCCACAATGTCCAGAATGATTTTCGTGAACCTGCCCGTCACCGACCTCGACGTGTCGATGACCTTCTACAGCTCCCTCGGTTTTGAGAACAACCCTCATTTTACCGACGATACGGCTGCGTGCATGGTGTGGAGCGAGGCGATCAACGTCATGCTGCTTACGCACGCCAAGTGGCGTGAGTTCACGAGCCGCCCGATCCCGCCCGCGACATCGAGCGAAGTGATGCTTGCCCTGTCTTGTGACAGTCGCGAAGCGGTCGACGCCATGAACAAGGCAGCTGCCGCGAATGGCGGGACAGCCGACATCAATCCCGTACAGGATCTTGGTTTTATGTATAACCGCAACCTGGCGGATCCCGACGGCCACGTTTGGGAGCCGATGTGGATGGACCCGGCGGCTATTCCCCCGGACAATCAAACAAGCTGAGAAGAGGCTGCACGTGCCAAAAATAGTCAAATACCAAAGCGCGCATATACCAGTTTCAAAGAGGAGACGAACATGAGTGAACTACGGTATCCAAACGAAAGCAGAGAGTATCGCGATGCACGCGATTTATTGCTTAAAGAAGAACAGGAGCTTGTCGAAAAAGTAAGATCCGTGGCAGAAAGACGCCGCAATCTCCCGCCCGGCGGGCAGCTAAAAGAGGACTATGTCTTCCAATGGGCCAATGACGGGAAAGTAGGAAAGAGGGTGAAATTCTCCGAGCTGTTTGCAGACAAGAACACGCTGCTGCTTTACTCATTCATGTACGGTCCGAACTGGGATAATCCCTGTCCTTCCTGTACGTCGCTGGTCGATGGGTTTGATCGAACCTGGTATCAGGTTACTCAAGACGCCGCATTTGTCGCAATTGCCAAAGCCCCGGCCGAACGAATCAATGCATGGGCCAAACAACGTGGCTGGTCGCAGATTGCACTGGTTTCCGGATCGGAGTCTGCGTATCAGGCCGATTACAAGTGCCAGGGAGACTCTGATGACATGCAATGGCCGGTGATGCATGTATTCAGGAGGCAGGGTGGAAAGATTTTTCATTTCTGGGGAACTGAACTATCGGCGAATCATGTAGACACGGTATGGCCGTATTGGAATCTCATGGACTTTACGCCAGAGGGTCGGCCAGACATTCCCACTCCGCCACAAAAGTTCAGGTCTGAATTCCTGGAAAAGAACTATCCTGAATAAGGAGTAGTGTGGCGCTTGGTCGCGCAGGCATTAAGTGCTGGAACAATGGTTATGCCGCATTACAAAGTACTGGAGCTGACGGCCAGTCCGCTGCGCAGCTTGTCCGCAGCCGAGATTGGTCGTTAGTTGCAACCTGGCCCAGGATGAAGACATGAAGATTACTGTAGAAACCGTCGTTAAGTCAGATATCGATTCGACGTGGGCAGCCTGGAATGACCCGGAAGATATCAACAATTGGAATGCCGCTTCTGATGATTGGCATACAACAAACAGCAGTATTGACTTACAGCCCGGCGGGAAGTTCTGCTATCGGATGGAAGCCAGAGATGGAAGCATGGGGTTCGATTTCGAAGGTACTTATTCAAATATTATTGAGAATAAGCTCATTGAATATATCCTTAATGACGGTAGACATGTTTCAATCGAGTTCAAAGAGGTAGAAGATGGTGTAAAAGTGACAGAAACATTCGAGGCTGAAGGTGGACTCGAAGCTGAGTTACAGCGACAGGGATGGCAAAGTATCCTGAATAACTTTGCAAGATATGTTGAATCAAAATCTGGACGGTAAAAATTCAGCAGCTAACAAATGCGTCAATTGGGACTGAACGTACCAAACTTCCACACCGCTGAGCGTTGACAGTAGGCAGTCAATGAATGGAGAGATTGCCATGACCATCAGGAACAACCACTGGCCAGGCCTGGAGTTGGGGCAATGGCAAGAAACATGTGAAACAGTCCACTTATGGACCCAGATCGTAGGGAAGATTCGTCTGTCTCTTATGCCCTGGATCAATCATTCGTGGCATGTCCCATTGTACGTTACGGAACGAGGGGTGGGGACATCCGTTATTCCCTACGGAGATGGTGCCTTCAGTATTGATTTCGACTTTATCAATCATCGGCTACTGCTAAACACCGTGGAGGGAACTTCACGTTCGTTCAGGCTGGAGCCGATGTCGGTGGCCGCGTTTTATCAGCAACTCATGCAGGTACTTGATGAACTCAAAATTATTGTCCAAATCTGGCCCTTGCCCGTTGAAATCCCCGGCGCTGTCCAACCGTTTTCCGAGAATGAGGCACAGGCAGCTTACGACCCTGAAGCCGTAGCGCGCTTCTGGCGGATTCTGTTACAGGTTCATCGTGTATTCACTGAGTTTCGTGCGCGCTTCATCGGGAAGGTCAGTCCCGTGCATTTCTTCTGGGGCGCATTTGATCTGGCTGTTACCCGCTTCTCGGGCCGGACTGCACCCAGGCACCCGGGTGGTGCCCCCAATTGCGCAGACTGGGTAATGGAAGAAGCCTATTCGCATGAAGTGTCCAGCGCCGGCTTCTGGCCGGGACCGGATTTGGGCGAGGCGGCGTTCTATTCATATGCGTACCCGGAGCCGGAAGGCTTCAGGGAGTATCCTGTACGACCCAGGGCAGCCTACTACCATGCAGAACTGGGCGAGTTCGTATTGCCTTACGAAGCCGTCCGGACGGCTGACGCGCCCGACACCATGCTGCTCGAGTTTCTTCAGAGTACTTATGAGGCAGCAGCAGAACTGGCAGGGTGGGAGCGCAATAAACTGGAGCGTAAAGATTGGCCCCGTGCGCCAGGGTGATTCCAGATGAAGCAAGACAAAGACTGCCGGGATGTCTCGCGGTAAATGTGGAAGCCAGGCGGATACATGACCAATGATACAAGACCCTGAGGAAGGGGAGGATGGGAAGAGGACATAATTGGTTGCTCGACGAGGCAGCCAGCGCCGGCAGGGAGAATCTGGATGTCGATCATGTGTCGCGGTACGACGCAAAAGAGAACGCCGGTGCGGTTGACGAGTTGACTCTCCTGACGGAACTCGGCCTCGACAGAGAATCGGAGGTGGTCGACATCGGTGCGGGCACCGGACAGTTCGCGCTTGCTGCCGCGCCGGCGTGCGCCCGGTTGGTCGCAGTGGACATCTCGCCGGTGATGCTGGACGTGCTGCGGGCCAAGGTGAGCGCTTCCGGTCTGCCGAACGTCGAGGTTGTTCAGTCCGGCTTCCTCACCTATGAACACCGGGGAAAACAAGCCGACTTCGTGTACTCCCGCTACGCTCTCCATCACCTTCCCGATTTCTGGAAGGCTGTAGCCCTCGAACGAATCCGGCGCATCGTTCAACCAGACGGCGTGCTCCGGTTGTGGGATGTCGTCTATAATTTCGAGCCGATGGAAGTGGAGGATCGTCTCGAAGAGTGGTGTGCGACGGGCGGTCCTGACATCGAGCGTGGCTGGAGCCGGCCCGAGATCGAAGAACACATACGTGACGAACACTCTACCTTCACCTGGCTTCTCGAACCCATGATGGAGCGCAGCGGCTTCGAGATCGAGAATGCGGTGTACTCACCGGATGGCTTGTTCGCCAGGTACGTCGCTCGGGCAATCTGAATGCATACACGCCCAGAACGTCGGCCGCTCGGCTATGAGCGTCAGGATTCATAGCATGCGTTTCGACATTTACGGACGGTTTCGTCTGGAGGTAGTGCGGGAGCAGGGGCGCTGGGTTGCCTATCGACTGGGCACCGGGACACGTCGGCCTGAACCGGATCTGGTCATTCCGGAGAACTTGCTTAAAGCCGAGATGCCTTCGTATCTGGACGATGTGTATCACGAGAATGCACGGAGATTCGGAAAACCGCGTAGCGGGGCTGGTGCGCAACGACACGCTGTCAGGTAAGTGAGGCAGAACGTTAGCTGCCGTAACAACGGAGTTTGCATGCATGTTGATCCACGGTAAGTGCCACTGCGGGAACATCGTCTTCTCACTCACCTGGGAGCCTGATCCCGCCGGGATCCCGGCTCGCGCTTGCACCTGCTCATTTTGTGTCAAACACGGTGGCGTATGGACCTCCAATCCGGACGGAGCACTGGAAGTCCTGGTCAGGGATCCCTCGCTCGTCTCCAGATACGCATTCGGTACCCGGACCGCGGAGTTTCACGTCTGCGCCCGGTGCGGTATTGTGCCGGTTGTTACCAGCTGCATCGACGACCATCTTTATGCGGTTGTCAGCGTCAACGCGTTCGAGAATATTGATGAATCGCTGCTTCGTCGTGAGTTGGCAAGCCTGGATGGTGAAGGGAAGGCGTCCCGTCTTGAGCGAAGGAAACACAACTGGATTGCCAATGTCGAGTACGTCGGCGGCGGCACCTGAGCCTACTGTCCTTAGAATAAAAAAAGCACACACTCTTGAAGATATTAGAAATTTTAATGCAACTCATCTGATTTTCCAGGAACGGATAGCACTATGCAGCAGACTTGCCTGACCTTGATAAAGTGCTATTTCCTTTCAATATTAACAGCTTTAACAGTCTCCCATAGTGCGTGGGCCGATACAGGCTCCAGTCCGGAACAGAAAGCCGCGGTCCCTTTGCAGGAAGTGCGGGTGCAATTGAAGTGGACGCATCAGTTTCAATTCGCCGGGTATTATGCGGCCATTCACAATGGATATTATCGTGATGCCGGTCTGAAAGTCACTTTGATCGAACATTCACCGGGGGTGACTCCAATCGATCAATTGATGGGTGGTCGCGTTGATTTCTCTGTTGCCGATTCCGGCGCGTTAATCTATAGAGCTGCTGGTGTCCCCCTCGTCGCTTTAGCCGCCATCTTTCAGAATTCACCATCCATTTTAATCAGCCTCGCGGAGTCCGGCATCAGTGAGTTGTCGGACCTGAAAAACAAACGGGCAATGTTGAGTGGCGGCTATATGAATGCGGAATTGATGTCGATGTTACAGAATGTCGGCATCGCCAGTGATGAAATTCAACTGATGCCCAGTGATACCGATATCAATGTGTTAATCGACGGAAAAACCGATGCGTACAATGCATATACCACCAACGAACCGTATATCCTGACTCAGAGAGGCATTTCATTCATCAGTTTCCTGCCGCGCGACTACGGTGTGGACTTTTACGGAGATATTTTGATTACCACCGAAGCCACGATCGCCACTGATCCTGAGTTGGTCAGTAATTTCCGTGAAGCGACGCTGAAAGGCTGGAATTATGCTGTCAGGAATCCTGAAGAACTGGTGGACCTCATCCTGGAAAAATACAACAGCCAGAACAAATCCCGAGAGCATCTCCTATTCGAGGCGAAAGAATCCATAAAACTGATTTTGCCGAATGTCGTACCTATCGGCTACATGAACGAAGAGCGCTGGCAACGTATCGAAACCATTTTTAGAGACCAGGGAATACTGACCCAGAATGTAGATCTGGCACGTTTTCTCTACCAGTCTGATGAAGAATTGATGCTGGATAAGTTTTTTAATAGATACAAGGTGGAAATTATTGTCAGCATTATTGTTCTGACTGGAATTATGCTGCTTTCCCATATTGTACGACTCAGAACACAAATCAAGATGCGCACGAATGAGCTTGAAGAGGCAAAGCTGCGTGCTGAGATAGATGCCAGGACCGACATGCTGACGGGTCTGCCCAACCGGCGATACTTTTTAGAGGAACTCACGCGCGACATCGCTCAGGCGGAACGTCACGATATCCCTCTGTCTATCATCAGTGTAGATATAGATTTTTTCAAGCATATAAATGACAAGCACGGCCATGCCGCAGGTGATGAGGCGCTTCGGCGTGCCGCCCAGGTTTTCAAGAACTACACACGTTCGGGTGATATCGCAGCGCGCATTGGCGGCGAAGAATTTGCTATGGCTTGCCTGAACACAAAGAACGAAGAAGCGCATAAACTGGCCGAGCGCCTGTGCCTGGAAATGGAAAGAAAGACCATTAACTATGGAGATGAATCATTTCACGTTACTTTTAGCATCGGTATTGCAACGCGTGAGAAAGGCGATAATGTAGAGCAGTTGCTCCAGAAAGCTGATTCAGCCCTCTACGAGGCCAAGCAGAGTGGTCGTAACAGAATATGTGAATGGAGTCCGCAATCCCAGATTTAACAGGTGCGGTGCTTTGGCTGCGGCTGCGGCTGAAGGCGGTCGTTATACGGCTACAATCTCCCGATACACTGACTCAATGAAGGATGAAAAAGGATGACAGACAATGCTAAGAAGACGACAGCGACGATTATACCGACATTACGCTACAGGGATGCCGTGGCCGCCATTGACTGGCTCTGCGACGCTTTCGGTTTCGAGAAGCATCTTGTCGTGTCCGATGACGACGGCGGAATTGCTCACGCACAGCTCGTTTTTGGAAGCGGTATGGTGATGCTCGGGTCTGCGCGCGATGATGCCTTCGGGAAACTGCAGGCGCCGCTCAGTTCATCCGAAGCTCCCGTCCCGCAGAGTCCGTACATCATTGTCCGCGATGTTGACGCGCATCATGCGTGCGCCGTGGCGGCCGGTGCGAAGATAGTCATGCCGCCTGAGGACCAGGATTACGGTGGGCGGTTATACGTCTGTCGTGACATCGAAGGCAATCTGTGGAACTTTGGTAGTTATAATCCCTGGGATGCTAGGTAATGACAGAACGGGCTAGCGCTGTGGTGGGAGGTACCCATCGCTGTTGAAGGGAGGAGAAGGTCCGGTTCATATGCTTGAAGCCCCTGACCTGCAGAATACACAGATCATCGAATGCCTTGAGGCGGAGTATGGTTTGTCAGTCACCGGGATTGCTTTTTTGCCGATTGGTGCGGACGTAAATACCGCCGTCTATCGTGTTGTGACAAAGGACACGGGCTATTATTTTCTTAAACTCCGTCGCGGAGACCTTTCAGCGGAAAGTGTCACGATCCCCCATTGGCTGGCTGATGCAGGTATGCAGCCACTGATTCCCCCTGTCGCAAGCCGTATAACAGGGGCATTATGGTCGGAGCTGGATGGCTTTACTGTCATCCTTTATCCATTCGTGTCCGGCAGTTCAGGCTGGGAAGTCGAGCTGTCACAACAGCAATGGATCGAACTGGGGGCAGGCCTAGGCATGCTCCACAACACGGTAGTGCCATTGGAGCTGATGAGCACAATTCCGCGGGAAGCTTACTCCTCGGTGTGGCGTGATCGGGTTACGGCTTTTCTGCGGCAGGCAGCCGATCAAGTCTGTGACGATCCGATCACAGCGAGGCTTGCCGATTTGCTCAATGAAAAGCGCGCCGGCATTCGCCATATCGTCGCGCGGGCGGAACAGCTCTCCCATATGCTTGTCCGGCAGCCGCCGGAGCATTGTCTCTGTCACGGCGACTTTCACGCCGGAAATATTCTGGTTTATACCAAGAATGATGTGTATATCGTGGACTGGGATACACTCATTCTTGCTCCCAGGGAACGCGATCTGATGTTTATTGGTGGTGCTGTCGGTGGCGTCTGGAACAGGGACCATGAAGCAAAGTGGTTCTATCAGGGCTATGGTGAAACCTATATCAACATGGTAGCACTGGCGTACTATCGCTATGAGCGGATTGTGCAGGACATTGGTGAAATCTGCGCGGAGCTGCTGCTAACAAATAAAGGTGGGAATAACCGTGCCGCCATGCTGGATCAGTTTGTCAGGCAGTTTGAACCTGGCAATGTCGTCGAGATTGCCTATGTTACGGATCAGAAACTGAATGTGGAACAATAAATATGAGTGTATGTTGACTGACAAACGGTTCCGGCCGCCCTGTAACGTGCTATCGTGGCGAAGGTGGATAAATCGAATAGAGGACTGAAGGACTCGAAGTTACGGCCATCAGCAGACTCAGTGAAGCATTACCGCTTATCGTTGCAGGGCAGTTTTTATTCATGATTGAACAACCAGGTTAATGATCCAATGAATAATGAAAAGCTGAAGGTGCGCGTCACGGAGAGTGGTCAGTTGATCGATGTGCTTGTATACAGCAAGAATGCCAATCATATCGAAGTCGTGATCGGCGAAGGTGTGCATAATGTGAAATGCGACCTGACGCCGACCCGCAACGGACTTTCCTATTCAGGCACTGTCATGGGACGGGAAATCGTTTACGAACGCAGCCGCGATGAAGTACAGGCCGATATAGACAAGGCCAATCCGGCTTTGAGAGAATCCAAACGCTACCGTTAACACTTAACTTTATTTGTGGCCAGCAGGCCATACGCCAGTTATCAAAGGACAAGTCTGAATGACCTTGGCCAGTCATTCCCATTTAATCTGTAACCTCCGCTCCTGAAGCACAGGATGACTGACACGCTTGATTTTGTGCGCATGCTGAGACATTCTGAACCGTAGCCAGAAGGATAAGCAATGCGGAAATTTCCGGTTCACCAGGGTTAATCTTCTCCCGGAAAAATCAACACGCACCATGGCTAACTCGTTGAGTGGTACAGAACGATGAATGCAAAGAGCACCAGATCACCGAAAATTATGAGTCTCTCGTGGGGTCGAATGGATGTTGAAGGAATCGGCTCCGGAAAAGACTTCAAACTCTGGCCGGGCGGCGGCCGGGAATGGGATTGGAGAGAGACGGGAACCCACCATGTGCCTGGAATACAGCCTGCGGACGTAACAGAATTGATAGAACATGGATGCGAAGCCGTTGTTCTATCGCGCGGAAAACTTCTCATGCTGCAGACTTGCCCTGAAACACTGGATCTGCTTCGGTCGAAGGGCATTACAATTCATGTCGCCGAAACAGAGCAGGCCACCGAAATTTACAATGAACTTGCAACCAGTGACGAGGCAGTAGGTGGCTTGTTCCACTCCACCTGCTGACAATGCAACTAATATAGCTGGCGCGGGCTCAAGTGAGTTAAAAGAATCTGAGTGAATGGCTCATTCACTCAGATTCCGTTTCCTGGTAAGTAAAAAAATCTGATTGAAGATGTTTCCGGCCTATCGCTGCATGTCGCCCTGCATTTCCTGCCGGAGTTGCTGGAACCGTTCGATGAGTTGATTTACCTCGGGATCCTCTTCCCGCATGGCCGTCATCAAGTTCGACTGAAACTCTTCACGAGCCTGGACAACCTCTTCGTCCTGCATTACAGCCTGTTCGGCTTTCTGCAACTCCTGCTGTGCCTCTCGAGCCTCCCGAAGCGTTTGCATCTTTTCTTCCTCGGAGAGGGACTCATCCTGCAGGTCTGCCTGCGCGGATTGCAGAGTTCCCGTGAGTGCATCCGGGTCGTAGCCGGCGTCTTCCATGGCATCCGTGGCCAGTGTCTCCAGGTTTTCTCTCTGTTTCTGAAGCTCCGGATTGGCTTCCACTGTGCGCTCCTGGATAGCAATCAGTTTCTGCTGGATCTGCTGCATCTCGGTCTGGCGAGCCTGCTGTTGATCGGGAACTTCGCGCGTCTGCTGCTCGGCGCTGGCGCCGGTCACAAACAGAATGGCGGCCACGCCGACCATCGCACCGGAAAGGGATACATTATTGAGAATTCGCATGTTCAGTTTATCTCCTGTCAATATGCCCCCGGGTCGATCTGTTTACCTGCCTTCTTTCCCCTTGGCAGTTACCCGGAGAAGGGTGTCAGTCTGCGCCTATCCATTTGTCGCAGGTTTTGAATATTCATTCGGCAGTCTACAGGCGCCCGGGTTCCCCTGGCTGGTTCATTTTGCCGGGCCGAACTTCCCGATGAAAGCCGGAATCCATACCACGATAGCCGCATGTGCGGCTGGAGACAAGGGATCAACAGACAGGAATAATGCCTTAACGACCTGTTATCTCTGGAGTTTTTGTATATCCGTGTCTCACCACACCGGAAGATCAAGGCGGATGTCAACACGGAGACTCAGGATCATGATGGTCTCATTGCGAATATGCAGGGCGAGCCCTCAAATACCATCAGGCAGATGCTGTGCATTTAAAGCTATCGATCCTTATTCAACAACCGCAACCGCAAGGCGTTCAGTTTGATAAACCCTTCCGCATCCTTCTGATCATAGGCGCCACGGTCGTCTTCGAATGTCGAGATGCTCTGGTCGAACAGGCTGTCGGTATCGGATTTGCGGCCGACGACCATCATGCCGCCCTTGAACAGTTTCAGACGGACAACACCATTTACGCGCTGCTGGGTTTCGTCGATCAGTTTCTGCAGTGCAAGCCGTTCCGGGCTCCACCAGTAGCCGTTGTAGATCAGGCTGGCATAGCGTGGCATTAAATCATCCTTCAGATGCGCAACTTCGCGATCCATGGTGAGCGATTCGATGGCACGATGGGCCTTCAGCAGCAAGGTACCGCCGGGTGTTTCGTAACAGCCGCGTGACTTCATGCCGACATAACGGTTTTCAACGATGTCGGCACGGCCGATACCGTGCATGCCGGCAATCTCATTGAGTTTGCGCAGCGCCCTGGCCGGTGACAGCTTCTTGCCGTCGACGGCGATGACGTCACCTTTCCTGAAGGTGAGTTCGACGTACTGCGGCTGATCCGAGGCGAATTCCGGATCAACCGTGCGCCGCCACATGTCGGCTTCCGGCTCGAACCATGGATCTTCCAGTTCGCCGCCTTCGTAGGAAATGTGCAGTAGGTTGGCATCCATGGAATAGGGCGCGCCGCCCTTGCGTTTCTTGCCTTCGACTGCGATGCCATGCCCCTCGGCATAGGCCAGCAGTTTCTCGCGTGAATTCAGATCCCACTCGCGCCACGGGGCGATGATTTTGATATCCGGCTTGAGTGCGTAGGCGCCGAGTTCGAAGCGGACCTGGTCGTTGCCCTTGCCGGTTGCTCCGTGTGCTATGGCTTCGGCGCCGGTTTCCTCGGCGATCTCGACCAGACGCTTGGCGATCAGCGGCCGGGCGATTGAGGTTCCCAGCAGATATTCGCCTTCGTACTGGGCATTGGCGCGAAACATCGGGAAGACGTAGTCGCGCACGAATTCCTCGTTAAGGTCCTCGATATAGATTTCCTTGACCCCGAGCTTTTTTGCCTTGGCCCGCGCCGGCTCCACTTCCTCGCCCTGGCCGATGTCGGCGGTGAAGGTGACGACTTCGCACTGATATTCCTGCTTCAACCATTTCAGAATGACCGAGGTGTCCAGGCCACCGGAATAGGCGAGTACCACTTTGTTGAGTTTGGGCTTTTTGGACTTGGAACCGCTCATGCACTGAGACTCCTGCTCGGGGGTACAAAAGGGAGGCTATTGTGACGTTTCGTCCCGGAAAGGTCTAGGTTGGTCCCGCTTGGTCATTCCGGGTCTGAGCTACTGCCGTCATGCCGGAAACCGCTTGCGGTTATCCGGCATCCAGTAAGATAAAGTCTGCCCTGCGGGCAGGCTTCAATTGACTGGATTCCGGCTCAAGGCCGGAATGCGAATTGTTGTCTCGATGCAGGACTGTTCAGCCGGCCAGGAAAGATTTCAGGCGGTCGGCAATCGGCTGGGGCTG
>CAZFUS010000022.1:14857-34820 GCA_964522485.1 uncultured Enterobacteriaceae bacterium
TCGATCTCCGCTGCCGGAAACAGCCGCCGGATCTCGGCGTGATGATCGGGCTGCACATAATCCGAGTCCGCACCATGCAGGAACAGCGCCGGACCCGGCCAGGGGATCGCATCACCGGGGAAACCGATCAGGCTCTGGCGCTGGCTGCGCAGTGCATCGAGATTCACCCGCCATTGAAAACCGTCATCGCCGCGAATGAGATTCTGCAGCAGAAAGGCGCGCAGCCGGCTGTCACCGATGCCCTGCTGGCTGAGCCAGCGGTCGGCTTCACTGCGGCTGGCCATGTCGGCTACCGGCAGCTGTCCGAGCGTGTTCAGCAGATCGCCCAGAAATTCACTGTAAGGCACCGGCGCCATGTCCATTGATACCAGTTTGGTAACCCGGTCCGGATACAGCAGCGTCGCCGCCATCACCGCCTTGCCGCCGAGACTGTGCCCGATCAGAGCGGCCTGTCCGATTTCGTTTTTATCGAGCAAGGCGATCAGATCGCCGGCGAGTGCCGGATAATTCATTTCCTGACTGTGCGGCGAGCGGCCATGGTTGCGCAGGTCAGGTGTCAGTACCCGATAACTATCTGACAATGCCTGGGCCAGTGGCTGCAGGTTGCGGCCGTTACCGAGCATGCCGTGTACCAGCACGACGGCCGGCCCGTTGCCGACCTCGGAGCAGGCGAGTTCCACGGTGTCGGTCATGCGGGGAACAGGTCCAGATGCATGAGGTCCTCTTCGAGACCGGGCATGAGTTCGTAACCGTGCATTGAATCAATGTCGATCCAGAGGTATTCGGTATGTTCGGCGTCCAGTTCGATGCGGCCGTCATGCCAGTTAAACAGGAACAGATGTACTTCGAAGCGGCCGCCATTGTGCCGATCGCGCACCGGCCCTGCCGCGCGGATGAAATCGATTTCGTGATGGTCGCCGATTTCTTCGGCCAGTTCGCGCAGGGCGCACGCGTGTGGCGATTCGCCGGATTCGATGTGGCCGCCGATAAAACCCCACAACCCGGGGCCGAACGTGCGATCGGGCGCGCGCTTCAGCAGCAGGAATTCCCCCGCACTATTCCTGAGGACGCAGATAGCAAAGCGCGTTTCCATGGCTGATGGCATATCGATTATCGCTGCCGGTTGATTGATCCGTCGATTCGATCCGATAAACGAATTGTCCCACATCACCCGGGTCTGATGCAGGCAGTCAAACCACCGTGAATCTGTATACTGACTGTATGATCGGCAAACTGTTTGATGCGCATTTTCATATCATCAATCCGGATTTTCCGCTGGTCGAAAATCAGGGATTTCTGCCGGAACCGTTTTTAATTGAGGATTATCTGGCGCAGGCGCGGCCGTTGGGTATCGACGGTGGCGCCGTCGTATCCGGTTCGTTCCAGGCATTCGATCAGGAATACCTGATCGATGCGCTGGATAAACTCGGGCCGCATTTTGTCGGTGTCACGAATTTACCGGCCACGGTCAGCGATGCCGATATTATCAGGCTGCATGAACACAATATTCGCGCGCTGCGTTTCAACCTGTTTCGGCTGGGTGATGTCGATGCCGATCTGCTCGTGGCTTTCGCCCGCCGCGTGCATGAACTTGTCGGCTGGCATGTCGAACTCTATGCCAATGCGGGCCGGCTCGACGGTCTGGCGGATGTGATAGCAGCGCTGCCCGCGGTCAGTATCGATCATCTGGGTCTGTCCGCCGATGGTCTTCCGGTTCTGGAGCGACTCGTTAAAGAGGGTGTGCGCGTCAAGGCGACCGGATTCGGCCGGGTCGATTTTTCGATCGAAGACGCACTGCGCAGCTTGTATGAAGCGGCTCCGGCTGCACTGATGTTCGGAACCGACCTGCCATCGACGCGTGCACCGCGGCCGTTTGCGCCGGCGGATATTGATCTGATTGAAAGTGTACTGGATGCGGAAGGTGTCGAACGGGTTTTGCGCAGGAATGCGGAACAGTTCTACCGTATCAAATAGCGGTTATTTTTTGCGTGGCAGGTAGAGATCGGTAATCGTTTCCTCGAATGCCTCGGCGGCAAAGCCGATGGTTTCGGACAGGGTCGGATGTGGATGGATCGTAAGGGCGAGATCGCGCGCGTCGGCACCCATTTCGATGGCCAGTACGCCTTCCGCGATCAGATCGCCGGCCGAAGGACCGGTAATGCCGACGCCGAGTACGCGCTGCGTTTCTTTATCGAACAGGATCTTGGTCACGCCCTCGTCCCGGCCCAGACCCAGCGAACGGCCGCTCGCGGCCCACGGAAACACGCCCTTGCCGTAGTCGATGCCCTGCTGTCCGGCGTCGGTTTCCGTCAGGCCGGCCCAGGCGACTTCCGGGTCGGTATAGGCGACTGACGGTATCACGCGATCATCGAAGCCGCTCTTCAGGCCGGCGGCGACTTCCGCGGCAACCTTGCCTTCGTGGCTGGCCTTGTGGGCAAGCAGCGGTGCGCCGTTGATGTCACCGATGGCAAAGATGTTCGGCACGTTGCTGCGCATCTGATCGTCGACCGGGATGAAACCGCTTTCGTCGATGCGCAGGCCGGCGCGATCCGCCTGGATCCGATCGCCGTTGGATCGGCGGCCGATGGCGACCAGTATCGCGTCGAAGTCTTCGCTCGCGGGCGCTTTGTCACCCTCGAAGGAAACCGTCAGCGTGTCTTCCCTGGTTTCGATTGCGCTGACTTTAGTACTGAGATGAATCGCGTTGTAACGCCGTTTAATTCGTTTCGCCAACGGCCGCACAAGATCGCTGTCAACGCCCGGCATGAGGCTGTCCTGTAATTCAACGACGGTGACTTCGGATCCGAGCGCATCGTAAATCGTCGCCATTTCCAGGCCGATGATACCGCCGCCTATGACCAGCAGTCTGGCCGGCACGGGATCGAGTTTCAGTGCTGCGGTGGAATCCATGATGCGGGCATTATTGTGATCCGGTTTCAGGACCGATTCCGGCAGCAGCGCCGGCCGTGATCCGGCGGCGATGATTGCCTGATCGAAACTGATCGTCTGTGTTTCGCCTTCGTGTTCGACCGTGATTGAATACGGTGAACTGAAAGTCCCAGTGCCCTGGATAACATTGACACCGCGCTGCTGCGCCAGCCCTGAGAGGCCATCGGTGAGTTTTTTTACCACGCCGTCGCTGAAGGCACGGATGGATTGCGGCTCCGGGTCGGGTTTGCCGAGATCAATGCCATGGTCGCCAAGTTCATGAATTTCGCTGATGACACGCGCGACATGCAGCAACGCTTTCGAGGGAATGCAGCCGACATTGAGACACACACCGCCGAGTGTCGGATAGCGCTCAATCAGCGTGACCTGTCTGCCGAGATCCGCAGCGCGGAACGCGGCGGTGTAGCCGCCGGGACCGGCGCCCAGTACGACAATTTCAGTGCGGCTGTCTCCGGAAGAAGACGGCTGAACCGATTCGGCTGCCGGTTCTGCGCTTTCATCGGTTTCGCCGGCAACCGGTTCTGCCGGTTCCAGTGTTGCAATGACATCACCCGGGGCGGCCCGATCGCCGGCTTTGACATGAATGGCCTGAACAACGCCGGCCTGGGGTGCCGGCAGCTCCAGACTGGCTTTTTCGCTTTCCAGCGTGATCAGGGACTGGTCTGCTGCAACCGTGTCGCCGACCCTGACCAGCACATCGAGGATCTCGACTTCACCGCCATCACTGCCTTCACCGAGTTCGGGAATCCGGACTTCAATCGATGGTTTCACGACAGAACCTGGTGACTGCAATACATGGCGTGGTTCAAAGCAGAATGTCCCGGATGTCGGTCAGAACCGTGCGCAGCGATTCGGTGAAGCGCGCGCCGGCAACGCCGTCGATGACCCGGTGATCATAGGACAGCGCGAACGGCAGGATTAACCGGGGTACGAAGTTACCATCCTGGTATAACGGTTTCATGACTGCACGTGAAACACCGAGGATGGCGACCTCGGGAGTGTTGACGATCGGCGTGAAGAAGCCGCCGCCGATGCCGCCCAGGCTGGAGATGGTAAAACAGCCGCCTTCCAGTTCGTGACGCTTCAGCCGGTTGTTACGTGCGCGGTCACTGAGATCGGCGATCTCCCTGGCCAGATCAAACAGGCCTTTCTGATCGACATCACGGATGACCGGCACGACCAGACCGTCGTCGGTATTGACGGCGACGCCGATATGGAAGTACTGCTTGAGGATCAGCTCCTCGCTGTTGGCGGCGAGCGAGGCGTTGAATTCCGGATACTGCTCCAGCACGACAACCACGGCTTTCAGCAGGAAGCTGACCAGTGTCAGCCTGACGTCATGCCTGTCGGCGGCCTCCAGTTTCGAGTGGCGGAATTCTTCCAGATTGGTGATGTCGGCTTCGTTGAACTGCGTGACCTGCGGTACGGTGAGCCAGCTGCGTTGCAGCTGCTGACCGGCGAGGCGGCGCAGGCGGCCGAGTGGCTTTGTTTCGGTCGGACCGTATTTGGAAAAATCGACCGCCGGGATCTCCGGCAAAGCGAAGCCGCCGCCGCTGCCGAACGGCCGGCTGCTTGACATGACCGACTTTGTGAAAGCCTTGACATCCTGTTTCAGGACACGGCCGTTGCGGCCGCTGCCCTGGATCAGGCCGAGATCAACGCCGAGTTCACGCGCAAAGCGGCGTACCGACGGACTCGCATGCGCCTTCGCGGATCGGCTGCTGCCCAGTGTTTCCGATCCGCCCGGCCTGCCTGCCGGCGGTGGCTGCGGACCGGCGCGGGCGGATGCATGCTCTTCCTGAGCCGTCTGTCCGGTTTGCGCTTCGGCTGCGCCGGTGTCTTTCGTGGCCGTTCCGTCTGTTTGTGACGGCGCTTCGGCTGTGCCGGTGTCTTCTGTCGTCGTTGCGTCTGTTTCCGTCTCAGGAGTGTCTGCGTGATCCTCCGCTGACGTCTGTGCCGGTAATCCATTATTATCATCGTCACTATCGGCATCAGCGGGATCGAGAACAAGAATATCTGTGCCCTGAGAAACCCTGTCGCCGGACTTGACCATGACTTCCCTGACAGTGCCGGCGGCAGGGGACGGAATATCCATGCTCGCCTTGTCGCTTTCCAGCGTGATCAGCGGATCTTCCTTTTTGATGACATCGCCTGATTTCACCAGAACCTCGATGATCTCGACGTCCTGGAAGTCGCCGATGTCGGGGACCTGGATGGTTTCAGTCTTTGCCACGATGTTTTAACCTCTCAAAGGCATCGCAGCGTTGCATTGTAATAGACAGTAAATAGTGAAAAGTGAAATGTGCATACGGAACGGTGATCGGGTATTCATACTGAATAATGATATGCTTTTCACTCTTCACCCTTCACCATTCACGTTTACACTTTAGTCGGATTCGGCCTGTCCGGATCGATGTCGTATTTCCGGATGGCTTCGCTGACCTTGCCGGCGGGCAGTTGATCTTCGTCAGTCAGTGCCTTCAGCGCAGCAATGGCGATGTAATAACGGTTCACTTCGAAAAACTGCCGCAGTCTGGCGCGTGAATCGCTGCGGCCGAAACCGTCGGTGCCGAGTACCGAATAGCGCCGCGGCACAAACTCACGAATCTGATCGGCAACGATCTTCATGTAGTCGCTGGCGGCGATTACCGGGCCGCTGGTGTCGGTGAGCTGCTGCTCGACATAACTCCGGCGCTGTTCATCTTCGGGATGCAGCCGGTTCCAGCGTTCCGCATCGAGCCCCTCGCGCCGCAGTTCGCTGAAGCTGGTGACGCTCCAGACATCGGCCGCGACGCCGAAATCCTCGCGCAGCAGGTCCGCCGCCGCGATCACTTCGCGCAGGATCGTTCCGGCACCCAGCAGCTGGACTTTTGGCTGACTGTCGTCACCGCGCTGCAGGCAATACATGCCTTTGAGAATACCCTCGCGGCTGTCCTCGGGCAGGGCCGGGTGCGTATAGTTTTCATTCATAACGGTGATGTAATAGAACACGTTTTCGCAGTCGGTATACATGCGCCGCAGACCGTCCTGAATGATTACGGCCAGTTCGTAGGCATAGGCCGGATCGTAACCGACGCAGTTCGGAATGGTGGAGTAGAGCAGGTGGCTGTGACCGTCCTGATGCTGCAGGCCTTCACCGGACAATGTAGTGCGGCCCGATGTGCCGCCCAGCAGAAATCCGCGTGCCTTGATGTCACCGGCGGCCCAGCATAAATCACCAACGCGTTGAAAACCGAACATGGAATAGAAGATGTAAAACGGGATCATATGCATGCCGTGATTGCGATAGGCAGTGGCGGCAGCGATCCAGGACGACATGGCGCCGGCTTCGGTGATGCCTTCTTCAAGAATCTGGCCCTGCCTGTCCTCGCGGTAGTACATGAGCTGATCGCTGTCGACCGGATCGTAGAGCTGGCCCAGTGCGGAATAAATGCCGAGCTGCCGGAACATGCCTTCCATGCCGAAGGTGCGCGCCTCATCGGGAATGATCGGTACGACGTATTGCCCGATATGCTTGTCCTTGACCAGTGTATTGAGCAGGCGGACGAAGGCCATGGTCGTTGAAATGGCGCGATCGCCGCTGCTTTCCAGCAGTTTGTCGAACGCCGACAGTTCCGGTACCTGGATGGGTTCGGCTTCCGGCCAGCGCCGGAAGAAGGGACCGCCCAGCGCCTCACGCCGTTCCTTCAGATAGGTGATCTCTTCACTGTCATCGTCCGGCCGGTAGAACGGTGCGTCGGCGATCTGATCATCGGCAATGGGAATATTAAAACGATCGCGGAATTTCTTCAGTGCTTCCTCACCCATCTTCTTCTGCTGGTGGGTGATGTTCTGGCCTTCACCGGCTTCGCCCATGCCATAGCCTTTCACGGTTTTGGCCAGGATCACCGTCGGCTGGTCACGATGTTTCATGGCTGCAGCATAGGCGGCGTAGACCTTGTGCGGATCATGGCCGCCGCGATTCAGACGCCAGATATCCTCATCGGTCATGTTGGCGACCATGGCCTTGAGTTCGGGGTATTTGCCAAAGAAGTGTTCGCGTACATAATCACCGCCATGCGCCTTGTAGTTCTGATACTCGCCATCGACGCATTCTTCCATGCGCTGGCGCAATAAACCCTGCGTATCACGCGCGATCAGCGGATCCCAGTAAGACCCCCAGATCAGTTTAATGACGTGCCAGCCGGCGCCAAGAAATTCACCTTCCAGTTCCTGGATGATCTTGCTGTTGCCGCGGACGGGACCATCGAGCCGCTGCAGATTGCAGTTGACAACGAAGATCAGATTGTCGAGCTGTTCACGTGCGGCGAGACCGATCGCGCCGAGTGACTCGGGTTCGTCCATTTCGCCGTCGCCCATGAACACCCATACCTTGCGGTTCTGCGGTTCGATCAGGCCGCGATTCTCGAGGTAGCGCATGAAGCGTGCCTGATAGATGCCCATGATCGGCGACAGTCCCATGGATACGCTCGGGAACTGCCAGAAGTCCGGCATCAGCCACGGATGCGGATAGGATGACAGTCCGTCGCCGTCGACTTCCTGACGAAAGTGTTCGAGCTGTTTTTCGCTGAGCTCGCCGCCCAGAAAGGCGCGGGCGTAAATGCCGGGTGCCGAATGACCCTGGATGAACACCAGATCGCCGCCGTGCCTGTCGGTCGGTGCATGCAGGAAATGATTCAGTGCGACATCGTATAGCGTGGCCGACGAGGCAAAGCTGGCGATATGACCGCCGAGTTCGCTGTTCTTGCGGTTTGACTTGACCACCATCGCCAGCGCGTTCCAGCGGATCAGCGAGCGGATGCGCCATTCCAGGGCCGGATCACCCGGAGATTTTTCCTCGCGCGAAGGCGGAATGGTATTCAGATAGGCGGTATTGGCGAAAAACGGCAGGTAACCGCCGGCACGCCGCGCGCGGTCGATAAGCTGTTCGAGCAGGAAATGGGCACGCTCGACACCTTCGTGTTCCATGACGGCGTCAAGTGATTCAATCCATTCCCGTGTTTCCTGCGGATCGAGATCGGACTGTTCGCGCAGGCTGCTTAGCTCAATATCGGGATCGGCGGCCATATCTCGCACACCTGCCTGTTCACCTGAAGCAAGAGAATATAATACTATGACAGTCTCTTACCGGCCCGTTCAACTGCGCGCCTGAAGTCATCGCGGCCTGAATATCGCCATATACCGGATATTAGGACAGCCGCATTCAACACGGCCTTTCGAGCATGAGTATCAGACTCCAGCAAAACAGCAATCTTCCCGCCGCCAAGGACTTCGATCGTCTCAGCCATGCGATTATCGTTTTACCCGCCAAACCGACCGACAAGGACTGGCAGGCACTGCCTTATGGTGATGTATTGAAGCAGCGTTACGAACGCGCGGCGGACAACGGCCAGGGCGAGGAGGTGCTGCTGGTCACGGATTTGCCGAATGACAACGGCACGCGGGTGAGCCTGGCGCTGATCAAAAGTGAGGCGAGCACGTTTGAACTGCTCGGCCGGGCACGCAAATTGATCAGTCCGTTGCTGGAACAGGATCCGACAACCATCGCCGTGCTTGTACAGGGACTGGAAGCAGCGCTCGCGGAACGAACGGCCGAAGCGCTGCTCGCGGCGGCGCTGGCAGCAGTCGCAGAACTGCCGAATTTCAAGAGTAAACCCGTCGACACGAAGAAGCTTGATACGTTCAAACTGTACGGATTCAGAGCCGGCCATGCTTTCAGGCGCACCTTCGCGACGGCTGCCGGCAATACGCTGACTCGACGGCTGAGCATGATGCCGTCGAACAAGCTCACACCGACGGAATACCTCGCTGAAATCCGCAAGCTTGCCAGACAGCACGGCTGGAAGCTGGACTTCTATGGCGTCACTGAACTCAGGAAACGCAAGGCCGGCGCCTTTCTTGCCGTGGCACAGGGCAGTGACAAGGCGGACGCCGGCATCGTGCGTCTGCGCTATATGCCCAAAAAGAAATCCAAGAAAAAACCGCTGTTCCTGGTCGGCAAGGGTATCTGCTATGACACCGGCGGTACGAATCTGAAACCGCACCGCGCCATGTTCGGCATGCATGAAGACATGCAGGGCAGTGCGCTGGCGCTCGGCACATTACTGGCGCTGACCGAACTGCAGGTGAATTACCCGATCGAAGCCTGGCTGGCACTGGCCATGAACCATATCGGGCCGAAGGCTTATAAACCCAATGATGTCGTTGTTGCTTCGGATGGTACCAGTATCGAGATCGTTCATACCGATGCCGAGGGGCGGATGGTGCTGGCCGATACGCTGATCCAGGCGTCGAACGAGAAACCGCGGCTGATTATCGATTACGCAACACTGACCGGTACCTGCGTGATGGCACTTGGCAGTGGTTACTGCGGCGTGTTTACCAATCGGGACGAATGGAACAGCATTTTGATCGAAGCCGGCCGCGCCAGTGGTGAGCGTGTCTGGCCGTTCCCGATGGACAGCGACTACGAAAAAGGACTGGAGAGCACCATCGCCGATACCAAACAGTGCGCCATGGAAGGTAACGCCGATCACATCGTCGGTGCGCGCTTTCTGCAGAATTTCGTCAAGCACGATACACCCTGGATCCACGTCGATCTCTCCGCCATGAACCGCAAGGGCGGGCTGGCGCACATCCCGACTGATACTGTGGGCTTCGGTGTGCGTTTCAGTCTGAATCTGCTGCTGGATCAGAAGCTTATATAATCCGGCTGAAGATAGGGTGCTTCAATCAACCTCATCTGAATAATCAATTGGCGCTGTAAACAAGAATGACTATCATTTCGTTCTCAAAGGAGAAATGCCGAAATGATCAAGACCCTGACATTTGCCGTCATACACATGAGCGTGGCTTTCAGCGTGGTGTATATCACTACCGGCAGTCTCGCGCTCGGTGGTGCCGTCGCGCTGATTGAACCGCTTTGCAATACGGTTGCCTATTTCTTTCATGAACGGGTCTGGGAAAAAATTCGCATGCGTCGTTCACACCTGAGACAAGAGCTGCCCGCTAACGTTTGACGGATACTGCCGGTACACAATAAATACGTCATATACTGACCGGCGTCAGTGCCACGCCGGTTCAGTACTTTCAGGTAAACTGGGCGTCAGTACACAGGTCTGACGCCCGGATGGATTTCCTCAACCAAATCATTTTCATCGGTGCACTGCTGGTTTTTATCAGCATTATCGCCAGTTCCACTGCGTCGCGTTTCGGTGTGCCGTTGCTGCTTGTCTTCCTGGTGCTTGGCATGCTTGCGGGCGAAGACGGACTCGGCGGGATCAACTTTGATAACTACAACACAGCCTATCTGATCAGTACGCTGGCCCTGGCCGTCATTCTGTTCGACGGCGGTATGCGAACCCCGGTCAGCAGTTTTCGCGTCGGTCTCTGGCCCGCCGTATCGCTGGCGACACTCGGTGTCGTGATCACGGCCGTGGTGACCGGTCTGTTCACCACTTACCTGCTTGATCTCCACTGGACCCAGGGTCTGTTGCTCGGGGCGATCGTCGGCTCCACCGATGCCGCCGCCGTCTTTTCATTACTGCACAGCCACGGCTTGCAATTAAAGGAGCGTGTTGCAGCCACGCTCGAAATCGAATCCGGCGTCAACGATCCGATGGCGGTCTTTCTGACGATTTCTCTGGTCGAGATCATCAGTCTCGGTGAGACCGATCTCGAGTGGTGGCTGGCGGCATCCTTCGTCTGGCAGATGGGTATCGGCGCGCTGGCCGGTTTTGCCGGCGGTTTCGGCCTGCTGCGGATCATCAATCGCCTGACGCTCGCCATGGGTATGTACCCGCTGCTGGCGCTGTCCGGCGGACTGGTGATTTATAGCCTGACACTGCTTGTCGGCGGCAGCGGTTTTCTGGCGGTCTACATCGCCGGGCTGATCGTCGGCAACCGGCCAATCCATTCGCGCCAGAATATCCTGCGCGTGCACGACGGCATGGCCTGGCTCAGCCAGATCATCCTGTTCGTCATGCTCGGTCTTCTGGCTACACCGAGTGCGATCCTGATTGACGCCTGGCTGGCTATTGCGATTGCACTGGTCCTGATATTTGTCGCCCGGCCGCTGGCCGTGCTTTTATGCCTGGTGCCGTTTCAGTTGCCCTGGCGTGAGATGGTATTCATTGCCTGGACCGGACTGCGCGGGGCGGTACCGATCATTCTGGCGACTTTTCCGCTGCTGGCCGGCCTGAATAATGCACCGCTGTACTTCAACGTTGCCTTCTTCGTCGTCGTGGTGTCGCTGGTGTTGCAGGGCTGGACGCTGGCACCGCTTGCGCGCCGCCTCAACCTGCGCGTGCCGCCGGTGTCACGGCCGATTCAGCGGGTCGAACTGGATATTCCCGTCGCTTCCGGTTATGAACTCATTACCTATCATCTGACCGGGCGGACACCGGCACTCGGTAAACCGCTGAAGATGCTGCGCCTGCCGGACAACACGCGGCTGGTCGGCGTGCTGCGCAAGGGCCAGTTCATCGAAGCGGCTCAGGATCTGAGCCTGGAACAGGGCGACGGCATTTATCTGGTCTGTCACGAAAGCAGGCTCGAACAACTCAATGAACTCTTTGCCGCTCAGCCGGCACCGGCCAGACTGGATGAGCGCAATTTCTTCGGCGAATTCGTGCTCGATGGTCAGGCGACCTTAAACGATGTTGCCCTCATGTACGGGCTCGAACTGTCCACGGAATTGTCAGAAAGGACGCTGGCCGAGCATCTGGCGCGCAGCGTTCGCAACCGGCCGGTCGTCGGTGACCGCGTCAAACTGGACAAGGTACAACTGGTGGTTCGCAAGATGGATGATGGCACAATCACCAAGGTCGGCATCAGTCTGCATGAGTGATTCAACGGCCTTTCAATGCGCCGAGCACGCCGCGCATCAGTTGCCTGCCGAGTTGATTGCCGATGGTACGTACAGCGCTTTTGAGAAATGCTTCGCCGACACTCTGTCGGTTGCTTGTCCGGTTCCTGCTCCTGGCTTTTGCCTTTTCTGCGACTTCTTTTTCCTCGGCCGCTTCCGCTGCCCTGGCGGCCTCGGCGGCGCGCTTCTTGAGCAGTTCGTAGGCCGATTCGCGATCATTGACCTCCGCGTATTTGTCCTTCAGTGGTGAACGCTCCAGGACCTGTTGGCGTTCGTTTTCATCCAGCGGGCCGATGCGCGATTCCGGCGGCCGGATCAGTGTGCGTTCGACCGGCAGCGGGCTGCCCCTGGAATCGAGTGCAGATACCAGTGCTTCGCCGATGCCGACTTCGGTAATCGCGGTTTCGGTTTCAAACGCCGGGTTGGGACGGAACGAGTCCGCTGCCGCGCGCACGGCCTTGCGATCAGACGGCGTATAGGCGCGCAGGGCATGCTGGATGCGCAGGCCGAGCTGGCCGAGGATGGCATTCGGAATGTCGGCAGGACTCTGGGATATAAAGAACACGCCCACTCCCTTGGAACGGATCAGTCGTACGACCTGCTCGATCTTCTCGACTACGGAATCCGGCGTGTTGGCGAACAGCAGATGCGCTTCGTCGAAAAACAGTACCAGTTTCGGCTTGTCGGGATCACCGGTTTCTGGCAGCTGTTCAAACAGTTCCGCCAGCAGCCATAACAGAAAGGCCGCGTAGACGTTGGGCGCGTGATTGAACAGCCGTGTCGCTTCCAGCAGGCTGATGACACCGTTTCCGGAAAAATCGGTCTGCATCAGATCCGCCAATGACAGTGCCGGTTCACCGAAAAACAGTTCAGCGCCCTGTTCTTCGAGCACCAGCAACTGTCTCTGAATGGCACCGATGCTGGCGGTGGAGATGTTGCCGTAGTCACCGCGTAGTTCCGAGGCGTGATCACTCATCCAGGCGAGCAGGGCGCGCAGATCCTTGAGATCAAGCAGCAGCAGGCCGTCGTCATCGGCGATCCTGAAGGCGGCATAGAGAACACCCGACTGGGTATCGTTCAGCTCCAGCAACTGCGTCAGCAACAGTGGCCCCATTTCCGAAATAGTGGTGCGCAGCGGCTGGCCGTGGTCGCCGAACAGATCCCAGAGCATTACCGGATAGGCGTGGTTCTGATAATCCTGAACGGGAATGCTTTCGAGCCTTTCCCTGATCCTGTCGTTCATGCCGCCGGCCGTGGCCATGCCTGACAGATCGCCCTTGATGTCCGTGGCGAACACCGGCACGCCCGCGCGGACGAAGGATTCCGCCAGAATCTGCAGGGTCACGGTTTTGCCGGTTCCGGTGGCGCCCGCGATCAGGCCGTGACGGTTGCTCATGCGCAATAATTGATTGACTGGCGTGCCGTCCGGATTGGCGCCGAGGATGAAATGATCGGTTGTTGTCATTTTGCTGTTCCCCTGAGAAACCGCTGATTCAATCAGGGATTTCTGATAATCGCCGTGCGGCGGCAAAATCTGGCGGGTCAGGCCGGCGCCGGTGTACCGCAGTTCCAGCACTGGCCGAACTGGCCCTCGATTAATTCACCGCAGTGGGGACAGCGCCAGTTACTGGCGCCTTCCATATCCACCAGCAGATCGGACACGATCGTCCTGGCGCGATCATGATCCTGATCTTCAACCACCCAGACTTCGGGCCAGCATTCATTGGGTGGCAGTTCACCGGCGGCGCCGGCCAGGTTTTCATTCTTCATGAAGCATTCGATGCCGTGCGACTCCAGAATGCCCTGAACGTAACCGACCAGCATGCGATTTTCGTTGGTATAGACTTTTTTCATGCGCTCACCAGCAGCCAGATCAGAACCAGAATGCTTGAACCGGCGGCAACGGCGGCAATGATCATGGCCCACCGCGTACGCTGTGTAGCGGCGTGCAGTGACTCGGCCAGAGCCTCGTTCTGTTTCGCCAGTTGTTCGATGAATTTCAGTTGCTGGACATTGGCTTCGTCGCCGGCATCGAGACGCTTGTGCAGTCTCTGCAATTCGGACTGCAGACTTTCCAGCGAAGCCGGCTGCTCAAGAGATTCATTCCCGGTTTCGGGATCGCGACGGCGGATAAGCGCGGTCAGCCGATCTGCATTCTGAATGATCAACTGGGCGGTATTGAGGATGGTGGTGAGCGTACCCGGTGTCATGAGTTTCACATCAGGATGTTCCGCGAAGTTCCGTCAAAGCGGCCGCAGCCGCCTGATTGAGGAACACCGTATCAACGCCGACGGTGATGAGCGTGAAGCCTCTGCCCATGTAAGGCGCGACCGCCTGAGGCGTGACACCGAATATACCCAGACGCATGTTCACCCGCTGGCAGGTATCGGCGATGGTATCTATGGCCTCACGGACTTCCGGATGAGTGATATCACCGATATGGCCAAGGCTGGCGGAGAGATCATAGGGACCGATAAGGATCGCATCGATACCTTCAACTGCGACAATCTCGCTGATATGGTCGACTGCCTGCCGGCTTTCGGCCTGTATAATAACAGCAGTTTCGTTGTTGGCGCGCTTGAGATAGTTTTCGAATTCACTGCCGTAACCGTGGGCGCGGCCGACACCGACACCGCGATCACCGGCGGGGGAGTATTTCGCGGCCGCAACCATCGTGCTGGCCTGTTCGTACGAATGCACCTGCGGCACGATGACGCCGGCAGCGCCAATATCGAGCGCCTTTTTGATCCAGAGCGGATCGGCGTCGGGTATCCGGATCAGACACGGACAGGGCCCGGCCGCCTGCAGCAGCGGCACGCAGTCGCCCGGCAGAAACGGGCCGTGCTCGGCATCGATGAACAGCCAGTCATAGCCACAAGTGGCCAGCAGTTCCACGACCTCCGGAGACTTCAGACCGACGAGCGTGCCGATCAGGGTATTGCCCTGACGCAGTCGCTGCGCAAACGGGAACGATTCAGGCATATCGGTTTAAAATTGTCGCACACTCCGGCTGAGAGGACAGCCTGATCAGTCGGGCCGAATTATGGCAGGGAATTCCGGGTGGTGGTGTCAGTCCATAAGCAAGTGGCACGAATTTCTCTTTATACTCCCGATCACATTGCCGTCCGGGTTGTCATTCCGGTCACAAAGCCGGGGATGCACGCTTTCAGGCAGCGATTTAATTTGACTGGATACCGGCTTTTGCCGGATGACGATTTAATACATAGCAAAACCAGGAAACCGCTATTCAGCCCATGATCACTCACAACTTGAAGAATAATATTATGTCGGTCAGAGACGAGATTCAGGTCTTACAGGACTTTATTGCCAGCCGGGTGATTGGCCAGGAAATACTGATCAATCGCCTGCTGATTGCCCTGCTGGCCGATGGCCACCTGCTGGTCGAGGGTGCACCGGGACTGGCCAAGACGCGTGCCATCAAGGTACTGGGCGAGGGCATCGAAGGCGATTTCCATCGCGTGCAGTTCACGCCGGATCTGCTGCCTGCCGATCTCACGGGAACCGAAGTCTACCGGCCGCAGACCGGTGATTTTCATTTCCAGCGTGGACCGCTGTTTCACAATCTGGTGCTTGCCGATGAAATCAACCGCGCGCCGGCCAAGGTCCAGTCGGCATTGCTGGAAGCGATGGCCGAACGCCAGATCACCGTGGCCAGCAAGACCTATCCGTTGCCGCAGCTGTTTCTGGTCATGGCCACGCAGAATCCGATTGAACAGGAGGGTACCTATTCGCTGCCGGAGGCGCAGCTCGACCGGTTTCTGATGTATGTGCGCATCACTTATCCGCAGGCCGAGGCCGAACGCCGGATCCTGAAGCTGGCGCAGGCGGAATCCCGTGAACCGGACGAAGGCGCGCCGGTGCCGGTGGTCAGCCTGGAAGCCATTTTCAATGCCCGGCGCGAAGTCATGGATCTGTACATGGCTGAAAACCTCGAGGAGTATGTGGTGCAACTGGTGCTGGCGACACGCGACAGCGCTGCCTACGGTGAAGATCTGGCGCGCTGGGTGGATTATGGTTGCAGTCCGCGCGCCACCATTACACTGGATCGCTGTGCCCGTGCGCATGCCTGGCTGGCCGGACGTGATTTCGTCAGCCCCGATGATATTCAGGCGGTGGCGTACGATGTCATGCGCCATCGGCTGATTATCAATTTCGAAGCCGAGGCCGAAGGCATCAACAGCGACACCGTGATTCACGAACTGATCAAACGCGTGGCCGTGCCGTGATGATGGAAGAGAGTCCGCTGATCCGGCCATCCGTGCCGGCGCTGATCCGGATCGGCGCCCAGGCCAGTGAATTACCTCTCGATCGGCGCGTTGGTCAGGCACAGCTGGCGGGCGGTTATCAGTCGCCGTTCAAGGGACGTGGCATGGAATTCAATGAATCGCGGCCTTACGAGCCGGGCGATGATGTGCGCCGGCTCGACTGGCGCGTCACCGCGCGGACCGGGAAACCCCACACCAAGCTGTACCACGAAGAACGCGAACGGCCGGTGTTGCTCTGGGTCGATTACCGGCGACCCATGCACTTCGCCACGCGCGGCTGTTACAAGTCGGTGCGGGCGGCCGAATGCGCGGCATTACTGGCCTGGAGCGCCCTGCGGCAGGGTGACCGGGTCGGCGGTATCGTGTTTTCCGAATCGGTGCATCACGAACTCAGACCGCGCCGCGGTCGTGCCGCCGTACTCGACTTGATCCATCAGCTCGCGGCTGCTTCCGTCAGTGACACCTTAACGGAAGAAAACCAGGTCGGTGATCGCGCCCTGCTGCGGTTAAGCCGGGTCACCCGGCCCGGCAGCCTGGTATTCCTGCTCAGCGATTTCCGCGGACTGGTGACCGGCAGCGATTCACATCTGCTCAGACTGGCGCTGCACAGCGAAGTCGTATTGGTGTTCATCCACGATCCGCTGGAGCGTGAACTGCCACCGCCGGGCCGTTACCGGGTCACCGACGGGCGCCGCAGTGTGGACGTCGACAGCAGCGCCAGTGCCGTGCGCCGGCGCCATGAGGAACAGTTCGCCAACCACCGGGAACGGCTGCTGCGGCTGGCACGCCGGCCCAACGTGCATTACATCGAATGTACCACCGATGCAGCCCTGCTGCCGGCCCTGCAGCGGGGCATGGGACTGCGACCGGCGGCATGATGGATCCGGCCGAACTGCCCCTGCGGGATATCCACATGCCGGAACCGGTGTCCTGGTGGCCACCGGCCGCCGGCTGGTGGCTGCTGGCCGCGCTGGCCATCCTGTCAGTTCTGACGGTCTGGCTGGTGCGCCGCTGGTGGCTGCGGCGGCGCTGGTATCCGCGCCGCCGGGCCAAGCATGCGCTGGCCCGGCTCCGCAACGGCTACGCGCTGCATCGTGACGACAGCCGGCTCATCCGGGAGCTGTCTGCCTGCCTGCGTCGTACCGCGCTGACCGTGGCACCGCGTTCAGAGGTGGCCGGCCTCACCGGCGCGGCCTGGCTGGCCTGGCTGGATCGTTTTCACGACGGTCAGCCTTATCAGGCCGGGGTCGGGCGTGTTCTCGTTGATGCACCTTATCAGCGCCAGCCGGGCATTGATGCTCAGGCCCTGCTGGATCTGGCGGCGACCACGATCGACGCCATGACCATCAAACGCCGCGCAGCCTCATGCTGACACTGGCCTGGCCCTGGCTGTTGCTGCTGACACCATTGCCGTGGCTGATGTATCGCTGGCTGCCGCCTGCGGAGGTACACATGGCCGCCTTGCGGGTACCGTTTCTGCAGGTATTCGACGCCCTGAGTCACCGTGGCGGCCGCCGTGCCTCCCGGTACGGGGTGCTGTTGGGCGTGCTGCTGGCCTGGCTGCTGCTGATGCTGGCGGCGGCGCGGCCACAGTGGGTGGGTGAACTCGCCCAGGTTCCGGTCAGCGGCCGCGATCTGCTGCTGGCGGTGGATCTCTCGTCCAGCATGAGTGAGCGTGATTTTATCGCCGATGAAATGCGGGTTGATCGGCTGACCGCGACCAAGCAGGTGGCCGGCGAATTCATCCGTCGCCGGGCGGGTGATCGCATCGGCCTGGTACTGTTCGGTCAGCAGGCCTACCTGCAGACGCCGCTGACCTTCGATCGCCGGACCGTCGCCACGCTGCTGGACGAGGCGCAGATCGGTCTGGCCGGTCGCAGCACCGCGATCGGCGATGCCATCGGCCTGGCGGTGAAGCGGCTGCGCCGCGAGGATGCCCGCAATCGGGTATTGATTCTGCTGACCGACGGCGCCAACACAGCCGGCCAGCTGGCGCCGCTGGAAGCGGCGCGTATCGCACAGCGTGCCGGCGTGCGTATCTTTACCATTGGTGTCGGTGCCGATGAAATCTACGTCCGGAGTCTGTTCGGATTGCAGCGTGTCAATCCTTCGGCGGAACTGGATGAAGACACGCTGACACAGATCGCCGAACTCACCGGCGGACAGTATTTCCGCGCCCATGATACTGAAGCGCTGGAGGAGATTTACACGATCATCGATCGGATCGAGCCGGTGGTGCAGGAACCGGAGCAGTACCGGCCGCGCGCGGACCTGTTTTACTGGCCGCTGGCCGGCGCGCTGCTGCTGGCCACTTTACTGGCGGCGGGCTACGCCCGCGGACGGCTGGTGTGATGGATGTGATGGAACTGCATTTTCTGCGGCCGTGGTGGTTTCTTGCCGTTCTGCCGTGGCTGGCACTGCTGTGGCTGCTGGCGCGACGCCGGCTCGGGGCGGGTGGCTGGGAACGCGTCTGCGATTCCGGTCTGTTGCCGTATGTGCTCGAGCAGCGCGAGGTGGGCCGGCAGCGCTGGCCTTTGCTACTGACGGGAATGGCGGGAGTGATCGCCATCACGGCTTTGGCCGGACCGGCTTGGGATAGACTGCCGCAGCCGGTCTACCGGGAGCAGAGTGCGCTGGTGATTGCACTCGATCTGTCACGCTCGATGGATGCCACCGACCTGACGCCCAGCCGTCTGGAACGGGCCCGCTACAAGATCAGCGATGTGCTCAAAAGCCGGCCTTCAGGCATGACCGCGTTACTTGTCTATGCTGGTGAAGCTTTTACCGTTACGCCGCTCAGTACCGATACCGCGACCATCGAATCGCTGCTGGGGGTGCTCGGTACCGATCTCATGCCGGCCGGTGGCAGCCGCGCGGACCGGGCGCTGGAACTGGGATGGAGTTTGCTGCGCCAGGCCGGCTACGGTAACGGTGATGTCCTGCTGATCACCGATGGCAGTGATCTGCAGCGCAGCCGGCCGGTGGCGGAAGCCCTGCACGCGGATGGCTACCGGCTGTCCGTACTCGGCGTCGGCACCGCCGAAGGTGCGCCGGTCCCGACCGGCGAGGGAAGTCTGCTGAAGGATGACAGTGGCGGGATTGTTGTGCCACGTCTGGAAGCGGAATCACTGGCGGCACTGGCCGGTGCCGGTGGCGGCGACTTTCAGACGATGCGTAACGACAATCGTGACATCGAACGTTTGCAGGAGGCGTGGAGTGAACAGCCCCGCGTGGAGGCCGAGGATCGGCAGGCCGAGCGCTGGAATGACCGCGGGCCCTGGCTGGTATTGCTGCTGATCCCGGTGGCCGCGCTGGTATTCCGTCGCGGCCTGGTGCTGGGACTGCTGGTTGTCTTGTTGCCGTTGCCGCAGCCCGCCGAGGCAGTGGACTGGCAGTCCCTGTGGCAACGTGCGGACCAGCGTGGTCAGGAGGCACTGGCCGCCGGCGAACCGGCACGGGCAGCAGCATTGTTCACCGATCCGGAATGGCAGGCCGTGGCCCACTATCGCGGCCTGGATTACGAGCAGGCACTGCAGGCGCTGGAACCGGTCGATACGGCGCGCGGCTGGTATAACCGCGGCAATGCCCTGGCGCGGCTGGGTCGCTATCCGCAGGCAATTGCTGCCTATGACCGCGCCCTGGAACTGGAACCGGAAATGGACGATGCCCGTTACAATCGGGATCTGTTGCGTAACCAGTTACAGCAGCAACAGCCTCAGGGTTCTCCGGGTCAGAACGAGACGCCGCCCGGCGATGAGGATTCCAGCCGGAGCGAAACCGATTCCGACGGTGCCGGTAGTCAGACGGGCGAATCAGCCGGTGGGAATCGTGCAGGCGAGCGGAATTCGGATTCAGCGGCCGG
>CAZFUS010000023.1:0-34419 GCA_964522485.1 uncultured Enterobacteriaceae bacterium
TCCGACGGTGCCGGTAGTCAGACGGGCGAATCAGCCGGTGGGAATCGTGCAGGCCAGCGGAATTCGGATTCAGCGGCCGGCGGATCACAGTCCGCCGATGAAAATTCGGGCAGCGATCCCGGCCCCCCGGCCGGAACCGGGCGCAAACAGGATGGAGAACCGGACGCTGCCGCCGGTGACAATATGACTGAACCTGAGTCCGAGTCGGGTGAGGCGCAACAGGCGGATGCGACACAAAGCGACCCGACACCCGAACAGGAGACGGAAACATCACGCCTGACGCAACCTGATTCCACGGAAAACCGGTTATCGGCGGGTGACGAACAGCGTCTGCAGCGTATTCCCGACGATCCGGGCGGTCTGCTGCGGCGCAAATTCGAGTATCAATACCAGCGCCGGCACGACAACCGGCCGGCAGCCGGGGAACCGGCATGGTGATAACAGCCCTCCACACCCGCTGCCTGACCGGGCTGTTCCTTCTGTTTGCGTTCCGGGCCAGTACCATGGCCGCCGACATCAGTGTCAATATCGACCGCGAACCGGTGCGAATGAATGAATCCTTCAGTGTCACGTTCGAGGCGGACAGCTGGATTGACGACGATCCGGATCTGGCGCCGCTAGCTGAGCATTTCGAGATCCTTGGGACGTCGCAGAATACCCTGCTGCGCATGCATGACAGCGATGTGACACGCACCAAGACCTGGACCGTACGGCTGCTGCCCAAACAGACCGGCAATCTGACGATCCCGGCCATTCATTTCGGTAACGATGTCAGTCCACCGGCTGATCTCAGGGTGGTCGAGGCCACTTCCACAGAGAATATCAGCGGTGGCGATGTTTTCGTCGAACTCGGCAGTCATGCCGAGAGCGTTTACCGGAATGCCCAGCTGCTGGTGACGGTGCGCCTGTTCCGTGCGGTGAATACGCGCCAGTCGAGCCTCACCGAACTCGAATTTGACGGCGGCGATGCCCTGGTCGAGCGGCTTGACGAGAAGACCTACGAAAGCTGGCGCGGCGGCCGGCGGTACGCGGTGCTTGAACGGCGGTATGCATTGTTTCCGCAGACCAGCGGCCGTCTCCGGATCAAGCCGGTGGAATTCCGTGGCGAAGTTATGACACGGCCGAATATGACGCTGGATCCGTTCGAACGGGACCCGACCCTGCACAGTAACGGCCGCGACATCAAGGTCCTCGTACGCGAGTCACGGCCGATCGAGATCGAAGTCAAACCACCGCCGCCACCGGCGGCCGGCCGTGACTGGCTGCCGGTTCGCGGCCTGCGGCTGGAAGAGAACTGGTCCGAGCCGGCGCCGACGTTTGAAGTCGGTAAACCCGTCACCCGCAGTCTGACCCTGACAGCCGATGAGATGAATGCCGAACAGCTGCCGGAACTCGTGGGCGAAATACCGGATGCACTGCGGGTTTATCCGGAAAAAGCGCAGACGGAAAATGATAAAAATGAAAACGGTATCAGTGGCCGGCGCACTGAGCGCTATGCTCTGATACCCAGGCAGCCCGGCGAATACCGGTTGCCCGCGATCGCGGTGCGCTGGTTCGATACGGCCCGCGATGAGTTTCGCGACGTCAGGATTCCGGCCCGGGTGATCAACGTCGCGCCCGCGACGGCTGCGCAGACACCGGCCGGCGGTGTCCCGGGCACGACTGACGAGGCTGGAACAACGCCACAGCCGCTACCGCAGACAAACAGTGCGGCTGCCGCTGAAATGTTATGGCCGTCTATCAGCGCACTGCTGGCAACCGGCTGGCTGTTGACACTATGGCTGTGGCGGCGGCAACGGCAACAGCGGCAGACGCCGCAGCCGGCAGAGCGGCCGCTGCGTGGGGAGGACAGTCTGCGCCGCCTGCAGGCGGCCTGCGCGATCAACGATCCGGTGCGGGCCCGAACGGCACTGCTGGAATGGGGGCGCATGCAACTGGGTGAGCCGGTTTCGCTTGCCGCTCTGGCCGGACACTACGGTCCACCGCTGGCAACTGAAATCGATCATCTCAATGAAGTGCTGTACGGGCCGGCAGCTGATGACTGGCAGGGTCAGTCACTGGCCCATGCTGTGCAGACTTTGCATAAGCAACGCCCGCCACCTGATAAGACACAGACCGCTGATCTGGCGCCGCTGTATCGGCTATGACGTCTTGTTCTTGAACCGGACCGGTGTCCATCGGCCGGTCCGGTTCGGCACTCACTGCATGCGGCGGCGTTCGAGGCGGCGATTACCGGGCTTGTCGGCGGGTTCCCCTTTCATTAGCCGTGCCGAAAACCAGTCGCCGCCCTGGTCGTCATCGGTATCCGAATCCCGGCCTTCGCCGGTCTGGCCGGCGACAGACTGACTATGACGGGCGCAGATTTTGCTGGCCAGCTGTTCCAGTTCGCTGCGTTGCTGTGCACTCATTTCAGGAAAGATCAACTGACCGGCCTGCTCCGCCAATTCATACGCATGGTTCTGGCAGTGCTCGGGTGTTTCGGCCTGGGCAACGAACGACAACCCGGTCAGGCACAGGCTGATCATCAATGAACGATGCAGGTTCATGCGCTTTCCATCGCCTGCAGCGTATCGTTCAGCGTCCGCATGCTGTTGAATGCCGCCGGGTAGCCGATGTAAATCGTCATCTGTACGATGATCTCGCGGATTTCGTCGACATTCAGTAAATTGTTCTCCAGTGCACCGCGAATGTGCCAGCCGAGCTGCGCCTGATTCCCCGACGTCACCAGTGAAGCGATGGTCGCGATTTTACGTGCGCGCTGATCCAGCGCTTCATTCGTGTACATATCACTGAAGCCATGGCGGATGACGTAATCGCCCAGTTCGGGGGAAAACCTATCCAGACTTTCCATACCGGCCTTGCCCAGGTGCAGCTCGGCCAGTTCACGCCCCTTGCTGTGTTCTCTGGTCATGATTCAACGAATTCCTCAGCTGCGGATGATGGCGACACATAATACCACCCACGCGGCGATGAGTGCTGTGCCGCCAATCGGGGTAATGGCGCCGAGCCAGCGGATATTGGTCAGGGTCAGGCAATAGAGACTGCCGGAAAACAGAAGAATGCCGGCAAGCATCAGCCAGCCGCTGGTGCGCAAGAGACTGCTGGCCGGCCAGTGCAGTGCCAGAATACCGATGAGCAGCAGGCCGAGCGCGTGATAGAAATGGTATTGGACAGCCGTGCCCCAGATGCCGCTCAGTTCCATGGTCAGGCGCGATTTGAGCGCGTGTGCACCGAATGCGCCAAGCAGGACGCAGAGACCGGCATTGATGGCGCCGGCGAGCAGCAGAACCTTGGCACTCATGCCGTCGGGCAGTTACCGGCCGCCGCCGGCTTGATGAAGCGGAGGGTCATGCGGTCGCTTTCACCGATGGCGGCGAATTTGGCGCGGTCGGTATCGCCCATTCTATAGGTCGGCGGCAGTGTCCAGACGCCTTCCGGATGGTCGCGGCTGTCTTTCGGATTGGCGTTGATCTCACTGCGATCGGTCAGCTGGAAACCGATGTCTTCCAGCATGTCGATCATATATGCCTCCGGCACATAACCCTGCTCGGCACTGGCCTTCGGATCGGCACCGGCTGCAGCACGATGCTGGACAACACCGAGCGTACCGCAGGATTCGAGTACCCGATGCATGGCCTGATAAATCGCTTCCGCTTCGCCCAGTTTGATCCAGTTATGCGTGTTGCGGAAGGTCAGCACCATGTCGACTGATTCATCTTCGAGCGCCGGCAGATAGGTATTGTCTTCCTGAAACAGAATGCGTTCGATATGACTGTAAGTGTCCGGATCGGCGTCGAGCTTCTGCATGTACTTGTTGTGGACATTGGCCAGGTATTCGACCGGATGATCCTCGCCGAAACTGGCGACAACCAGCTGACCATTGTGCTTGAGTACCGGTGCCAGGACTTCGGTGTACCAGCCACTGCCGGGGGTGATTTCCAGTACCCGCATGGTCGGTTGCAGACCAAAGAACTTCAGGGTTTCGCGCGGATGGCGGTACTGATCGCGGGCTTTATTCTCCGTACTGCGGTGATCCCCCTCGAGGGTCTGTTCGATCAATGCTGTGCCAGCCTTCGCCGCGGCGGCCGGCAGGCTGGCGGCGGTGGCAAGCAGGATCCCCAGGCAGCAATTCATACAAGCACGGGTAATACGATTCATGACAGAGTCCTGTTGATTTCAAATCTGAGATTGAGACTGTTGCCGTTCGGCGTCGTTCAGTCGCGGATCTTCTTGTGCAGATGAGGCAGGGAATCGCGCTCGCCGGCGCGGACGTAACGCTGCTCCTTGCCGGTCGCGGTGACGTTTTCGTAGACGCCGGCGTCGCGGCGCACCAGCTTGGTGAAGCCGCTTTCCTTGAGTTTGCTGTGGCCGGTCGGGATACTGATATTGGGGGCACGGATCAGTTTGCGTACATCGGCGAGCGGATCGGTTTCACCCAGCGGGATCTGCGCCACGTAACAGATTTCGCCCCAGGTGCGCAGGGTCGTGTTCATGGGGTGTTGCACTTCGACCGTGAGTTGGTTGGCTTCGCAGAAATAGTCGTAGATGGGCATCGATCAATCATCGCGCATACTAATGAATCTAAGTTATAGGGTGAACGGCCGCACTTTTCAACCGTCCATCGTGATTGGATTTCAGCGCCGGTGCCTGACGCACTTCTGGTACAGATCCGGAAAGCGACTGTCCGGGTCGTATTTCCGTTTCAGATCAAAATACGCTTCGCGATTGTATAGCTGCCAGAACTCATCCTCGGGATAGTAGGATTCCGAGTACAGGGATTTGGTCCCGCCCAGCGCCGCGACTTTTTCTTCAATCAGGCGGTTGTGATGACCTGGCGGCAATGGATTGCGGCTGCTGACCACATCCCAGAAACCGAAGTTGATATACAGCATGTCATCCTTGAGTGGATACAGCGGGAACGGGCCGGGCAGACCGCGGGTGCCAATGGGGCAGATCCAGATCGGCAGGATGCCGATCTCGCGCAGCAGAAAATCGAGGAATTCAGGTGCATGTTCGACAGGCAGATCGACATCCTGGATAACCGACTCAGTATGCACGCCGCGCAGCCGATTGATCAGGCGGGTGATGCCGAGACGGCTGTTGAAGCGCATTATTTTCGTGTAGGTCACCGAATTCAGCCGTTTGCGGCCGTACAGCAGACGCATGATCGGGTGCTGGGCGAACACGTTTTTGGAACACCAGAACCAGTCTGTATCCCAGCGCCAGATATAGTCGTGCGTCGTTAGAAAATCCTCGGCGCGTTCCCGCAGCGAACGATAATAAATATGCTGGTCGGTGTAGTCGCTGATATACGGTGCTGTGTCTGTGAAACTGCCCAGTGTTATGTAGAGTTCATTACGGCCAAAAACCGTCCCGTCGATGAAATCCACGCTGTCTGCGCAGTGACTTTGCAGATCCGCGAAATAGCTTTCAGCATCGTGATAACGCCGATGATGTATGTGCACATAGTGTTTGATAGGCAACGTACGCGTAGACAGGCTGAGGGCATAGCCGAGAGTGCCATAGGAATTGGGAAAGCCGTAAAACAGATCGCTGTGTTCATTATCCGGGGTGCAGTGCCGGATGACACCCTCGGCGGTGAGAATGTCCATCGACAGCAGATTATGATGTACCAGCCCGTGCCGGAACGAAGTCGATTCGATACCGACACCGGTTGCCGCACCGCCCAGGGTAATCGACTGCAGCTCGGGCACGACCGCCGGCATGACATTATGTGGCAGACAGGCGGCGACCAGATCGGCGTAGGTGGTCATGCCTTCCGCCACCACATGGCCGGCCCGCGGATCAACGGTGACGACTTCGTTGAAATGGCTCAGATCCAGTTGCGGCCGCCGCTGGCCCTGACGGTCGCGAAACAGATTGGAGGTTTTTTTATCAAGCCCGATCCGGGGCGGTGTCTGTTGGTTGATCTCGGCCTGCAGTGCGGCGATTTTGGCCTGGTGCTTCAAACTGCCGGATCCCGGTAGAGGTGGGTGCGGCTCATCGGATAGTCGTAATCGACGTTGCCGCGCGAAACGAGCACCTGAAACAAATGGGTGTAGCCCTTTCTGGAACGGAACATCTCGGCGCAGGAATACAGATAGGTGCGCCATTTGCGGCGGAAGGTTTCATCGAAACGCTGCGGATTGCTGCGCTGGATTTCATTCCAGTTAGCATCAAAGCGCTCCGCCCAGGCGTCCAGCGTCAGGGCATAGTGACGGCGCAGGTTTTCGACGTCCAGCACTTCCAGACCGCAGCGCTCCATGGCGTTAAGGGCCTCGGTCAGGCTCGGGATCCAGCCGCCGGGAAAGATGTGTTTGCGGATGAAGAACTCGGTATTGAAACGACCGACGTGGCCGATGAAGTGGATCATGCCCAGGCCACCCGGCTTCATGGTCCTGGCGTGTGCACGGATCACGTTTTCAAGCTGGTCACGGCCGGCGTGTTCGAGTACACCGATGGAAACGCTCTTGTCGTATTCACCGCCAATCTCGCGGAAATCGGCTTCCCTGATTTTGATGCGGTCCGCCAGACCCTGTTCCGCAAGCATGGCATTGCCGTCGCGGACCTGTTCGGGTGTGATGTTGATACCGGTACCGACAGCACCGTGCTGTTCCCAGGCATACCGCAGAAAACCGCCCCAGCCACAGCCGATGTCGACAAATGTCTCGCCGGGCTGCAGCCGGACCTTGCGGCAGACGTGTTCCATCTTGTTCTGCTGTGCTTCCTCCAGCGTCTGGGTACCTTCCTTCCAGTAGGCACAGGTGTACATCATGTAAGGGTCATCCAGCCAGTAGCGATAAAAATCCGTACCGATGCCGTAGTGGAACCGGGCGTTCTTCTTGGCCTGCGTTATGCTGCGGTTGTTGAAATACAGCTCATGCCATTGATTGCGCAGTTTGACCAGTAGCGGCGGTTTGCTGCTGAAATCGGTTTCCATACCGCCACGGAATGCCAGTCTGAAATCGCCCTCGATGTTCAGGCTGTCATCAAAATAGGATTCGAGCAGTCCGATGTGACCGAAAGCCACGATGTTGAAAATGGCGCGCCGGTTACGCAGTTTGATGGTGACGGCGGGATCGGCATGGCGTAGATTCTGGTAATGGCTGCTATCCGGAAAAACAACGCGGAAACAGACGCTGGTGGAACGTCCGATGGCATCCAGTCTTTTTGTCAGTGTATCCTTCAATGTATGCCCGAAGTTTCTGATTTGTATTTGCAGGTTTAACTATACCGCAGCCCGACAGCCGACCCAAGGTGTGATAATGGCCGGTGTATCGCGCCAGTCGCTGTTATTCTTCGGACTTCAAGGGTTCCAGCCTATAGGGATATTCTTCAAGATGGATTTCATGCAAGGCTTCGTTGTACATCACGCTGTGCTTGAAGCCGCCGCCATATTCACTTGGGCTGGAGCGCATGACGCGGCTCCAGCTTTGATTGAGCCATACGTATAGATAGGGACCGGCGTATTCGAAGCGGAGATCCGGCTGACCGTCCATATTTTCATCAATCACGAAACCCGTCTTGCGGCCGTCGCCCGCCAGAATATCTGTCGTCAGTTTGCCGGCAACCCCTTTCTCATTCAGCCGCTCAATAATCAGCATAATCGTGTTATACAACGGATGATTCAGAACGATGGATTCCAGTGAACTGTCAGGGGCGGCGCTGAAGGTGGCGACAAAAGTATCTTCGTATTTGAGTACCAGACTGTTATTGCCCTTTGTCAAGGATGTGAATAGCTGCCAATTGCCGATTTGACGCCGGTAGGCACCGTCACGACCCAGCGGGTGCATCATAAGGGTCGGTATGTGTTCATCGGCGAACCGGATCTTTTCGGTCTGTTGCGGATATAGCAGGCTGATGCCGCTGGCGCCGATCAGTATGCCCGTGACGAGCAGCAGGGTATATATGAGCCACGTGACTATTCTGGAACCTGGGCGGGACTGGTGTTCGGAAGCCATGCCTAGTCCGTTTCTTCTATATATGCCTTGAGTGCGACGGCCTGGTTATATGATGTATTACGCGCTGAATACAGCAGCGTCACTGTGCCTGCTTTCGCCCGCGCTCGTAAATCCTCCACCATTTCCTGCTTCCGGGCGAGCTGTCGACGGTAACGACGCTGAAATTCGTTCCAGCGGTCCGGCCGATGATTGAACCAGCGGCGCAATTCACTGCCGGGCGCGATATCCCTGAGCCAGTCGTCCAGATTTGCCTGTTGTTTGCTCACGCCGCGCGGCCATATCCGATCAACCAGTACCCGGTAGCCGTCAGCGGAGTCGGGCGGCTCGTAAATCCGCTTTACCCGAAGATTCATGCCGGTACCGGAGCTATAGTGATAACACAGCTTGTAATCAATTATGATTCCTCTTTATCGCCGGGAATGGATTTATGCAGCGTCACTGGTCTGCGGCTGCGAGCGCGGATTTTCATGTTGAGTATCTCGACGATGACTGAAAATGCCATGGCAAAGTAAATGTAACCCTTGGGAATGTGCAATTCGAGACCTTCCGCCATCAGGGCCACGCCGATCAGCACCAGGAAACTCAGCGCCAGCATCTTGATGGTGGGATGACTGTCGACAAATTCGCCGATACTCCTGGCGAACAGCATCATCACGCCCACTGCAATAATAATCGCCAGCACCATCCCCTCGATATGGTCGGCCATGCCGACGGTCATGATCACCGAATCCAGCGAAAAAACGATATCGATGAGTGCTATCTGGACCAGGATGGCCAGATAAGCCGGCATGCACCGGATGAGCGCTGCCGGCACGTTCTTCGTGGCCTTCCAGGGCGTTATGGATCTCAAGAGTACTCTTGGCAAGCAGAAACAGGCCGCCGGCGAGCAGAATAATGTCCCGGCCCGATATTATCTCTCCGAAGATTGAAAACAGCGGTTCGGTGAGACTCATAACCCAGGCGATAGCCAGCAACAGTGCGATGCGGGTACCCATCGCCAGGCCGAGGCCCAGCAGGCGTGCGGAATTGCGTTGCTCGGGCGGTAGCCGGCCGACCAGTATGGATATGAAAATGATGTTATCGATGCCGGGCACGATTTCCAGTGCGGTCAGCGTGGCGAGGGCTATCCAGGCTTCAGGCTGGGTAATCCATTCCATGGCGGGGATTGACTCCGGGTTGTTTTCTGGTTTCTAGCAGATTCTCGCACCGCAGGCACATCAGGCCCGGGGACAGGAATATGATGCGGTCAGCCGGGTCAACTGCCAAGCACGGGAATGAAAATAAAGGAAGCTCTGGATAAGTCCACCCGGAATTTAGCAGAGCACGAAAATTAAAAAATCACATTGTTGATGCCGATAACGATATCTAGCAGCAGTGTATTCAGTAAACCCGCCAGTGGTTGCTGCAAACCGAAAACATGTGAGTCTTGATATCAATGTCAGTCGGCGGATTCCCAGGCGCGTGGCTGTCGTCATTCGCTTACAATGGCGGTGTATGATTGCCGAAACACCACGAACCCTCATGTATAAGCCGGTTTACTGGCCGGCGCTTGGCTTTGGTACCGGTCTTGCACCGCATATGCCGGGTACCGCCGGGACTCTGGTCGGTGTCCTGATTTATCTTGTTTTACAGCCCCTCACGCCGGCTTATTATATCGGCGTGACGCTGGTACTCTTCGGCTATGGCGTCTGGGTATGCGACGTTGCCAGCCGGGCACTGGGCGTGCCTGATCATCCCGCCATTGTCTGGGATGAAGTCGTCGGCTTTCTGGTTGCCATGACGATAGCACCGCCGGGCTGGTTATGGATCGTGTTCGGTTTTCTGTTGTTCCGCCTGTTTGATATCTGGAAACCCTGGCCGGTGAACTGGCCTGATCGGTACATCAAGGGAGGGGCTGGCATCATGGCCGATGACGTGCTGGCCGGTGTTTATACAGGTATTGTGATACAGGTCACTTCCCATCTGCTGGCCGGTTAGCTATGGTGGCTGTCAATAAGAAGCTTCGAAAGGGGTGTCGGGGGTGTTCCAGATTCTGCGCATCGGACTGGTTATCGGAACCTGTCTTCTGACTGTCGTGTTGTTACCGTTCGCGGCGCAGGCCGATGTCTACAAGTACGTCGATAAACACGGGCGTACTCATTTCACCGATGAGCCACCGCATGGCGGCTATAAGCGCGTGGTGCTGACCTGGAAGGGCTGGCAGGCACCGAGCCATAAACCGGGCAATTTCAGCAAGAATCAACAGCGCTTCGCATCGCTCATCACCGAGGCGTCACAGGAATATGTTCTGCCCGATTCCCTGGTCCATGCCGTAATCACGGCCGAGTCGGCCTATAATCCCGACGCCCTTTCGCATGCCGGCGCACTGGGATTGATGCAGTTGATGCCGGAGACCGCGAAACGCTTCGGTGTCACGGACCGCAAGGATCCACGTGCTAACGTCTATGCCGGCACGCGCTATCTGAAATTGCTGCTGGGCATGTTCAATAACGATCTGCAGCTGGCGGTGGCGGCCTACAATGCCGGTGAAAATGCAGTTATCAAGTATGGCAACAAGATCCCGCCCTATCCCGAAACCCAGAACTACGTGCGCAAGGTACTGAAGTACTATAAGAAATACCGCGAAGAAGGTATCCAGGTCGCGGGTAACTAGGACGCTGTTCAAGCCGCTTTTACAGCATCAATTTCGATCCCAGCATACCCAGACTGAAGCCGACCACAGCACCCAGCGTCGGTGACCAGTGTTGTGGCAGTCGTGCCTGTGGCGCAATATCCTGAAACGTCAGATACAGAATACCGCCGCTGGCAAATGCCATCATGCCGGCCGTGATGGCGGGGCTGTCCTGCAGCATCTGATGGCCGAGCAATGCCGCCACTGGTCCCAGAAAACTCACTGCCAGCAGCAGTTTCAGGACGCGCCTGCTGGGAGAACCGGAGACGCGCATTTCGCGATAGGCATTGAATCCCTCGGGCAGGTTCTGCGCGGCGATGAACAAAGCCAATAACAGGGCATGTTTGCGTTCGCCTGCGAATACTGCGCCCAGTGCGATGGCTTCCGGAATGAAATCCATCAACATTGCCATGAGCTGGGCACGCGAACCGCTGCGCTGACTGAGCCAGGCGTCAATAACACAGAAAAGACCGCCGCCCAGTAGCGTGAATGCGACCAGGCTGAACGCGTCCAGATGCTGAATGGCCTTGGGCGCCAAGCTGAAAGCCACGGCGGCGAGCAGAATTCCGCCGCCAAAGGCGACGATGGCATGAATTACATCCTGCTTTAATCCGGTTTCGCGCAGCCGTTCCCTGGTGGCCAGGACACCGCCGATGAAGGCGGTAACGCCGGCGACCCAGGCCAGCCCGGCGACGATCAGCCAGTCGGGCATTCAGCCCTCGGTGCTACTCATCCGTTACACAGCCTTCGGAAGCATTGCGCACGGTCTTGATGTAACGTGCCAGCGTACCGCGGCTTGCCTTGTAAGGCGGCATTTTCCAGTCCTTGCGACGGCGTTCGAACTCCTTCTCGCTGATGTCGACGTCTATGCGATTATTCTCTACATCGATGGTCACGATGTCGCCGTCCTGCACCAGCGCGATCGGACCGCCTTCCTGCGCCTCAGGAACGACATGACCAATGATGAAACCGTGCGAACCCCCGGAAAAGCGGCCGTCGGTGACCATGGCGACGTCATTGCCGAGACCGGCGCCCATGATTGCTGAGGTCGGGGTCAGCATTTCCGGCATGCCGGGGCCGCCCTTCGGGCCTTCATAGCGAATGATGATCACATCACCTTTCTGTATTTTTCCGTCTTCCAGTGCCTTGAGCATGTTTTCCTCGGCGTCGAACACACGCGCCGGGCCGTTGAAGGACAGGCCTTCCTTGCCGGTGATCTTGGCGACCGAACCGCCGGGGGCCAGATTGCCTTTCAGGATCTGGATATGACCGGATTTCTTGTACGGATTGTCCAGTGGCCGGATGATCGGCTGATTAGCGGGCAGGCTTGGCAGGCTCTCGAGATTTTCCGCCAGCGTCTTGCCGGTGACGGTCATGCAGTCGCCGTTGATCATGCCATTGTCGAGCAGCAACTTCAGGACCGCCGGCGTGCCGCCGATGTTGTGCAGATCTTCCATCACGTATTGGCCGCTGGGTTTCAGATCGGCGAGATAGGGCGTGCGGTTGCTGACGGCCTGAAAGTCGTCGACGGTCAGATCGATGCCGACCGAGCGTGCGATGGCGATCAGATGCAGCACGGCGTTGGTAGAACCGCCGAGCACGATCACCAGTACCATGGCGTTTTCAAACGCCTCACGTGTCATGATGTCACGTGGTTTCAGATCCAGTTCGAGCAGATTCTTGATTGCCGCGCCGGCGTTGAAGCATTCCTCAAGCTTGAGCGGATCGACTGCCGGTGTCGACGACGAGTAGGGTAGTGACATTCCCATCGCTTCGATGGCCGAGGCCATGGTGTTGGCGGTGTACATGCCGCCGCAGGCGCCGGCGCCGGGACAGGCATTGCGCACAATCGCCTGGCGTGCGTCATCATCGATGCGACCGGCAATGAATTCACCGTAGCTCTGAAACGCCGATATAATATCGAGTTTCTTATCGCCCCCATCGGTTTTGAGATGGCCGGGCTTGATAGTACCGCCGTATATCATGATCGACGGCCGATTCAGACGTCCCATAGCCATGACAGTGCCGGGCATGTTCTTGTCGCAGCCGGGCAGTGAAATGTTGGCGTCGTACCATTGGGCGCTCATGAGAGTCTCGATCGAATCGGCTATGAGATCACGCGACTGCAGCGAGTAACTCATACCCTCGGTCCCCATGGAGATACCGTCCGAGACACCGACGGTATTAAAGCGCATGCCGACCAGGCCGGCGGCGATCACGCCTTCCTTGACCTTATCGGCCAGGCTCAGCAGGTGCATGTTGCAGGTATTGCCTTCGTACCAGACGCTGGCGATGCCGACCTGGGCCTTGCTCATGTCGCCGGGTTTGAGACCGGTGCCATACAGCATGGCCTGGGAAGCGCCCTGGGATCGGGGTTGGGTGATGCGGGCGCTGATGCGGTTCAGTAGTTTGGTGGCCATGTAAAAGTCTCTAAATGCAGCAATAAATCAGCGAATTATGAGAAAAAGGTGCGTTAGAATACACCAGCAACAGAGGCCTGTCAGGCCGGAACGGGCCTGATCGCTACGGATACTGATAACTCCAAGAGCCCCGAACTAAAGAATTACAACAATGAGTGTCCCCAGTCAGTCATTTCTGGACGCCCTTGCGCAACTGATCGCGACGCCCTCGGTAAGCAGTGTTGATCCCAGACTCGACATGAGCAACCGGCCGGTGGCGGATCGACTCGCCAACTGGTTGAGCGATCTGGGTTTTCACGTCGAACTTTGTGAAGTGCCGGGGCAGGCCGGTAAGTTCAATCTGATCGCCCGGACCGGGCCGGAAAACGGGGCTGCTGCCGGACTGGTACTGTCCGGTCATACCGATACCGTGCCGTATGACGAAACCGGCTGGGACAGCGATCCATTCACCCTGACCGAACGCAATGGTCGGCTGTACGGCCTGGGCAGTTCGGATATGAAAATTTTTTTTCCAATTATCACCGAAGTGCTGAACAGTCTCGATTTAACGCAGCTCAGCCAACCACTGACCGTACTTGCCACAGCTGATGAAGAAAGTAACATGCACGGCGCGCAGGCGCTGGCCGACAAAGGCGTAACCTTTGGTGGTCAGGCGCTGATTGGCGAACCGACCGGACTACAGCCCATATTCATGCACAAGGGTGTGATAATGGCGACCATTCGCCTGACCGGCCGTTCCGGTCACTCCAGCGATCCGGCGCTGGGGCAGAACGCACTCGAAGGCATGCATGAAGTAATCAAGGTGCTACTGGCATGGCGCAAGGAACTGCAGGCCGAACATACTAATAGGGAATTCCGCGTTCCGGTACCGACGCTTAACCTTGGCCGTATCCAGGGTGGGGATAATCCGAACCGTATCTGTGCCTCATGCGAACTTGGCATTGATTTGCGGCCACTGCCCGGTATGTCGGTCACTGAGTTAAAAGCCGAGCTACAACGACGGGTCGAGATAGTCGCAGCCAATCGGCATCTGAAACTCGAATTCTGCGAGCCGTTTCATGGCGTTGATGCCATGCAAACGCCGCGTGATGCTGAAATCATCAGGGTCGCGGAAAGCTTGAGCGGTCAAAGCGCAGGCAGCGTCGCGTTTGGTACCGAGGGGCCATACTTGAACGCGCTGGGCATGGATACTGTTATCCTCGGTCCCGGTGATATTGCCGTAGCTCATCAGGCAAATGAATATGTACCACTGGATCGGATCCTGCCGATGCAGCGTATCGTAGAAGGGATGATCCGGCATTTCTGTATGGGACAGCCAGCATGAGTCAACAAGACAACAATAAAGATATTCAGGCGTTCGTGAACTGGTTCCGGCAAGCTTCACCGTATATCCATGTCCATCGTGGTCGTACCTTTGTCGTCCAGTTCGACGGTGAGGCAATCGCCGACAGCCGGTTTGTTCAACTCATGCATGATCTGGCGCTGCTTAACAGTCTTGGCATCAGGCTGGTACTTGTCTATGGTGCACGGCTGCAGATTGATACACGCCTCGACAACGCAGGTATTGAGTCAAGGATTCATAAAGGTATACGCGTTACCGATACTGCGGCGCTGGAACACGTCAAGGAGATTATTGGAAAAATCCGGGTGGATATTGAAGCGCTGCTGTCGATGGGACCTGGCAATACACCGATGCGTGAGACACATCTCCAGATTGCTTCAGGTAATTTTATTACCGCGCAGCCGCTTGGCATCCATGATGGTGTCGACTTTGAACACACTGGCAAGGTCAGACGGGTTGATACGCAGGCGATTCAATCAAAACTTGATCGGCACGAAATCGTACTGGTGCCGCCGATGGGTTACTCACCGACCGGCGAGGCATTCAATATCAGTGCACGCGACGTCGCCGCAGAAGTGGCCATTAGCCTCAAAGCAGACAAACTGGTTTTTCTTACTGAAAATGATGGTCTCCATGACGGCGAAGGCAAACTGTGTCGTCAGGTATCAGGGCAGGAAGCTGAAGCCATACTTCGGGCTAACGCTGATATCAACGCGGAGATTGCTGACCACGTAACGCACGCGATTCAGGCCTGTAATCATGGCATTGACCGTATCCATCTCGTCAGCCGTTCCAGAGACGGCGCGTTGTTACTGGAACTGTTCAGTCGTGATGGTGCTGGCACAATGTTGAGTGCTGCTCCTTATGATGAGATTCGTAAAGCCAGCATCGAAGACGTTGCCGGCATATTGGAACTCATCGAGCCATTGGAAAACCAGGGCATACTTGCGCATCGGTCGCGGGAAAAGCTTGAACTTGAAATCGGCTGTTTCACATTACTTATCCGCGATGACGTGATCATAGGCTGTGCAGCACTCTTTCCATTTGTTGAAGAGAGAGTAGCCGAGATAGCCTGCCTGACAATCCATAATAATTACAGGAAACAGGGGCGTGGTGATCAGCTTTTTGGCGGTCTGGAACGGGATGCCAGAAAACAGGGGATAGAACAAGTGTTTGTGCTAACTACACATGCCCATCACTGGTTTGTGGAGCGCGGGTTCAGAGAGGCCAGAATTGATGATCTGCCGGTTACAAGGAAAAAGCTTTATAATTTCCAGAGAAATTCCAAAGTCCTGATCAAGGATCTGACGGAATAATAACCCGGATCGAATCCATTGCTGCTTTAGGGAAGACCTGATTAAGTCGTCATTTCGACCGAAGCAAGAAATCCCTGCCTCGATTGCGGGGAGAGGTTCTTATTGAGATCTCTTCCGTATAGCCGGAACACCTGCGGCGGATTTCTTCCGTTGGTCGAAATGACAGTAGAGATTTGTTGAGAACTTCCTTGGCTAATTAGCGGAATAGTAGGGCTTGATGATGAGATGCAATATGCCGCGTAGCGGCACAGTCGAGACGGGTTTTTTCATGAATGCCCGTATGAAGCATTTGAGCGCCTCGTATTTATCTCCCTGACTGGAAAGATAGTGCCCTTTCCGGCTATAAAAATACATCCAGCCTTCTCTGGCCTCGGCAGGAGAAACCCTGTGGCCGTGCTCTACCAGGAAGCTCCGTATTATTTTCTCGTTGGACTGGAAACGGTGTGCCTTGTCGGAAGAGATCTGCTTGGTCATTACCCGGTAATAGACAGTTAGCTCGGGCACGTATAAAAATTTATAGTAAGCAGAAAACCTCAGCCAGAGATCGTAATCATCGGCTACCCTGAGATGCTCGCGCATGCCGCCCTTTTCATCGAAACAACGCCGTCTGGCCATGGCTGTATTCATGCTCACACAATTATCCCTCAGCATGTAAGGTACAATCCGGCCACTGTAGCGTTTCATGTTTTTGCGTGAGATTTCGTTTCCCTGTTCATCAATCTTGATGTCGTCGCCATAGACGATATCCACATCGGGATTTTCACTGAAAATTCTGAGTGATTTCTCTAGCTTGTCCGGAGGCCAGGCATTATCGGAATCCAGGAAACAGATAAAATCGCCTTTACGTTTGGATAATGCCAGGTTGCGGGCCACACTCTGTCCCTGATTTTCCTGCCAGTAATACTGAACCCTGGGATCGGTCAGATATTTCTGAATGCGTTCCCGGGTATCATCAGTCGAACCGTCATCAACAATGATGAATTCAAAATTTTCATATGTCTGCGCCAGTACGCTCTGGACGGCTATATCGAGAAAGTGGCCTCGATTATAAGCAGGTGTGATGATGGTGATGAGAGGATTATCAGGCATTTTTTAAATTTTTGCGTAAACAGGAGCAGCTGTCCGGTAACTGGTATTTATTCATTCCTCGATTTGAAACCAGAATACCGGCAGGGCAGGCTTAAATCCGTGACTGCGTCACTAAATCAATAATACATCGCTTCAACTCTAAAATCGGAAGCGGGGGAGTTACAGCTGCCGGCTGCTTCCCGGCCTTGGACGGCCTGCACAGGAAACAATATTCTCAAAGGCCTGCAAGCCGGCATCCCGGCTTCAGACTGCACAGGCACACCTGGCTGCTTTTTATCTTTATTATACGGCCCCTTCAGTTTCTTCTTCCAGAATATTGACCTTCAGATCATCATTATCTTCGGTGACCAGCACATGCCCGCCATGTTCAAGCTTGCCGAAGAGTAACTGCTCGGCCAGCGGCTTTTTAATCTTGTCCTGAATCAGGCGGGCCATGGGCCTTGCGCCCATGACCTTGTCATAGCCATGCCTGGCAAGCCAGCTGCGGGCGGAATCGTCAACATCCATGATCACTTTACGGTTATCAAGCTGGGTTTCGAGTTCGACCAGGAATTTGTCAACGACATGGGTGATAACGTCAGTTGATAGCGGATCGAAATCGATAATGGCATCGAGACGATTGCGAAATTCCGGGCTGAAGGTCTTTAGAATGACTTCAGTGGCGTCATGCGTGTGATCCTGCGTAGTGAAACCGATCGACGCACGACTGATGCGTTCGGCGCCGGCATTGGTCGTCATGACGAGGATCACGTTGCGAAAATCCGACTGCCGGCCATTGGCGTCGGTCAGCGTGCCATGATCCATGACCTGCAGCAGCAGGTTGAACACGTCCGGATGAGCCTTTTCAATTTCGTCGAGCAACAGTACAGCATGCGGTTGCTTGTTGATAGCGTCGGTGAGCAGACCGCCCTGATCGTAGCCGACATAACCCGGCGGAGCGCCGATCAGCCGCGATACGGTATGTCGTTCCATGTATTCGGACATATCGAAACGGATCAGTTCAATACCCATGATCCGTGCGAGCTGCCGTGTAACCTCGGTCTTGCCAACACCCGTCGGGCCGGCGAACAGGAAGCTGCCGATTGGTCGTTGCGGATTGCCCAGACCCGAGCGTGACATACGGATTGAAGTCGCAAGGGTGTCGATTGCCTTGTCCTGGCCGAACACCGTCATCTTCAGATCGCGATCCAGATTGCGCAATACATCCTTATCGGATGTGCTGACGGTCTTGGGCGGAATACGTGCAATACGGGCGACGATGGATTCTATGTCACCGACATTCACGGTCTTCTTGCGCCTGGACGGTGCCAGCAGCCGTTGCGAGGCGCCGGCTTCATCGATGATGTCAATAGCCTTGTCCGGCAGATGGCGATCGGTTATGTAGCGATCAGTTAATTCGGCGGCGGCACGCAGGGCCTGATGCGTATAGCGTATCTGATGGTGTGATTCGAAACGCGTTTTCAAACCTTCGAGAATTTTTACCGTTTCGTCGACCGACGGTTCAGAGACATCAATCTTCTGAAAGCGCCGCGCCAGTGCCCGATCCTTCTCAAAAATGCCACGGTATTCCTGATAGGTCGTAGAGCCAATACATTTCAGATCGCCAGAGGCGAGCGCCGGCTTGATGATATTGGAGGCATCCATGACGCCGCCGGATGCTGCGCCGGCACCGATGATGGTATGAATTTCATCAATGAACAGTACCGAGCCCTTCTTTTTCTTGAGGGCGGCCATCACACTTTTCAAGCGCTTTTCGAAATCGCCGCGGTACTTTGTGCCGGCAAGCAGGGCGCCCAGGTCGAGTGCATAGATCGTGCTTTCGGAGAGTACATCCGGCACGTCTTCATCGACGATCAGTTTTGCCAGGCCTTCAGCAATGGCGGTTTTGCCGACACCGGCTTCACCAACGTAAAGGGGGTTGTTCTTGCGCCGCCGGCAGAGAATCTGGATGGTTCGCTGTACTTCATACTGGCGGCCGATCAGCGGATCGATCTTGCCTTTGCGCGCCTGTTCATTGAGATTGATCGTATAGGCTTCCAGCGGATTGTTTCCGCCTTCCTCGGGGCGGCCTTCCTCTTCACTGATATTCTCGCCTTCGTCGCCGCTGTCTTCCTGCGGTACCTTGGAGATGCCGTGGGAAATGAAATTCACGACATCCAGACGTTTGATTTCCTGCTGTGACAAAAAGAATACGGCGTGTGACTCGCGTTCGCCGAATATTGCGACCAGTACGTTGGCACCGCTGACTTCCTTTTTACCGGAAGATTGCACATGGAATACAGCTCGCTGCAGCACGCGCTGGAAGCCCAGTGTCGGCTGGGTATCCCGTTCGTCTCCTTCGGGCAGCACCGGAGCATTTTCGCGGATGAAGTTGCGCAGGTCGTTATGCAGGGAATTGAGATTGGCACCGCAGGCGCGCAGTACACGCGCCGCTGAAGGGTTGTCGAGCAGCGCGAGCAGCAGGTGTTCAACCGTCATGAATTCATGACGCTGTTCGCGAGCCTGGCGGAAAGCATTGTTAAGCGTCGTTTCAAGGTCTTTATCGAGCATGACTCAAGCCCTCACGCTTTTTCCATCGTGCATAACAGTGGGTGATGGTTCTCGCGGGAGTAACTGTTAACCTGCGAGACCTTGGTTTCAGCGATCTCATGGGTGAATACGCCGCACACGCCCTTGCCGCGGGTGTGTACCTCAAGCATGACACGCGTAGCAGTTTCGCGATCCAGGGAGAAAAACTCTTCCAGGATATGGACCACGAAATCCATGGGCGTGTAATCGTCATTGATGAGGATGACCTTGTAAAGAGGAGGTCGCTTGAGTTTCGGTTTGGCCTCCTGCAGGGCCAGTCCTTCATCATGGTCTGGTTCATGATTTTGGCCAGTCTTGTCACTCATACCTCGGATACTCTGACCTTGAATCGGGACATTGATTCGCTACTGTCACTCTAGCTAATTATACCTCGTGAAAACAGCCCCGCCAGAGGCGGCATTGATGATAGAATAGTGTATGCTTAGTGACTTGAGGCCACACGCGTACTGCGGCTGAGTGCATGCGGCTGCCAGTTTCGGAGCGCTTGTGGCGCCAACATCTCGACAAATCGTCGCGCCGCCGGCGATAGCAGCTGCGCCCTGCGCATGACCAGACCATAACTGCACTGCGGGAAATACTGGCCGAGCGAAATCGACGCCAGATCATCATGCTGGGTCAGACATATCCGCGGAACGACGGCGATACCGATGTCCCGTTCGACGTATTTTTTAATGACCTGCCAGCCGCGCGCCTCCATCACCACGCTGTAGTTGATATTGTGCTGGCTGAAGACCATTTCCACCATCTGCGCCGTCGTCAATTGCCGTGGCGGCAGTATCAGGCCATAAGGGCTGATTTCCTCCAGCCGGATGCTGCTGCGGCCTGCTAACGCGTGGTCATTGGGCAGGATCAGCACCGGGTCATAGCTGCACAGGGGTGTGAACAGCACGTCTTGCGGCACGCGGATCAGAGCACCGATGGCGAGGTCGATTTCACCGGCCTGTAGCTGGGTCAGCCCGTCCGGGGTGGTGACATTGTGCAGGCAGACCCGTATCTGCGGATAAGCCGAATGGTAGCGACGCAACGTGTCTGACAGCATCTGCAGCAGCATGACTTCGCTGGCGGCAATATGCAGCTCCCCGCTGATGTGTTTATTCACTCGCTCGTCAAAAGCCGCCGGCAGGTTGTCCAGTCCTTCGACGAGGGGCAGGGCAAGATCGAGCAGGCTCTTGCCCTCGGCCGTGAGATAAATACGGGGGCCCCGGCGTCCGAACAGCTGTTGCCGCAGATCCTGCTCCAGAGCGCGGATGAGCAGTGACACCGAGGGTTGACTGAGCTCCATTTTCTCGGCTGCCTTTGACATACTGCCGTCTATCGCCGTATGGCAGAATGCGCGTAATTGCTTGATTCTGTTATGTTTATAGTAATCGCGAGACATTTTGACGGCAATTTAGTATTAGTAATGTTAATAGTAGATATTGATAAAATCCGCTTGTCAATTGCTGCGTTGCATCTAAACTGCCCCTTTGGTCTTAACCTTTCTGTCATATTCAGGCTCCGGAGCTAAAGAGGGCGCCTTTCACAGTCTGGGAGCAAGGCCTCGTCGGGACACGGGTGTAGCCAGTCCGGCCAGGTGGTGTGGAGTGCGGTCACGCAACAATGCCCCTGCACAATAATCAAACGGCAGTATGACACTGACCCTGAACTCACGCACAGGAGGAACCCCATGGGTGCTGATGCTGAAACCAAGCAACTAGAAAGAGAATGGACGGAAAACCCGCGCTGGAAGAACGTCAAGCGTGACTACGGTGCCGCTGATATTGTCCGCCTGCGCGGCAGCCTGCAAATCGAGCACACATTGGCCCGCAATGGCGCCGAGAAGCTCTGGAAGTATGTCAATGAAGAGCCGTTCGTCAACTCCCTGGGCGCGCTGACTGGCAACATGGCAGTGCAGCAGGTCAAGGCTGGCCTCAAGGCCATCTACCTGTCCGGCTGGCAGGTTGCCGGCGACGCCAACAGTGCCTTTGATATGTATCCCGACCAGTCGCTGTATCCGGTCGATTCCGTGCCCACCGTGGTCCGCCGTATCAACAACGCGCTGGTGCGTTCCGACCAGATCCGCCACGCCGAAGGCGACGACAGCGTCGACTGGTTTGCTCCCATCGTTGCCGACGCCGAAGCCGGTTTCGGGGGCGTGCTGAATGCCTACGAGCTGATGAAGCACATGATCGAAGCGGGCGCCGCCGGCGTTCACTTCGAGGATCAGCTGGCCTCCGCCAAGAAGTGCGGTCACATGGGCGGCAAGGTCCTGGTCCCGACCCAGGAAGCCGTACAGAAGCTGATCGCCGCGCGTCTGGCTGCCGATGTCAGCGGTGTGCCGACCCTGGTGCTGGCCCGCACCGACGCCGAGGCTGCCAACCTGATCACCTCCGACATCGACGAGCGGGACAAGGAATTCCTCACCGGTGAGCGTACCTATGAAGGTTTCTATCGCACCAAGCCTGGTCTGGAGCAAGCCATTGCCCGCGGCAAGTCCTACGCGCCGTACGCCGACCTGATCTGGTGTGAAACCGCGACGCCGGATCTGGAATACGCGAAGAAGTTCGCCGAAGCCATCCGCGAGGAATATCCAGAGCAGATGTTTGCCTACAATTGTTCGCCCTCGTTCAACTGGCGGAAGAATCTGGACGATGCCACCATCGCCAAGTTCCAGCGCGAACTCGGTGCCATGGGTTACAAATTCCAGTTCATTACCCTGGCCGGCTTCCACGCCCTGAACTACAGCATGTTCAGCCTGGCCAAGGGCTATGCCGAGCGCCAGATGTCCGCCTATGTCGAGCTGCAGGAAGCGGAATTCGCCGCCGAGAAGGACGGCTACACCGCAACCAAGCATCAGCGTGAAGTGGGTACCGGTTACTTCGACGCTGTCACCCAGGTGATCTCCGGCGAAAACTCCTCGGTCACCGCGCTGAAGGGTTCCACCGAAGACGCCCAGTTCCAGAAGGCCAAGTAACAATAGCACTGTAACTGAAGCAGGCAATATCTGTGCAAGAACCCGGTGGCCATCAGGTCACCGGGTTTTTTTATGAACGTGACTAGTTACCGTTTTATGTCGGTTGTTGCCAGGTCAGGTGTTCGTAAACACCGGCCCAGTACATGCCGAAACTGAAGGCAAACAGATGTTCTTCTATGGGGATACCCAGCAGGGTCAGTCCGATCATGTTTTCCATATTCCAAACTGATTCGATATATCCTGGCATGAACAATTCAAGTCCGCCGATAAACACCGTGTACAGAATCAGAAACAGGACGCCGCCAACCCAAGTTTTGTGTTTCAAATCGGGCCGGCAGAGTATATTGGCAATTGCCCCGGCAGACATGGCGACAATCGCAGGATAGATAGGATTCCATGGCAGAAAATACAGTATCGGGAATACGATAAAAGGCGTGGCGAGTGCGAGTCTGTGATGGCGATGCATGGGATGCTGACGATAAGCCGCCGGTACCGGCTGAAACCGTTGTTGTGTCAGTCCATTATATAAAACCACGCCGATTCCCCCGATGGCGAAACAGAATATCAGGCTTTCGATATCGAAACCCGTGCGCATGGCGAGGTTGAACAGGCTGGGCGGTGACCAGTATTCTGGTACGAACAATGGCTCGGTAAGCCCGAATGGCATGGTAGCGAGACTTGCCTGAAGCATGATCCGGCGAAACCCGGGATACAGCCAGTACAGTAACACCCAGGGGATCAGGAAGCTGAGCGACCAGAGAAACCACACGTATTGTTCCGGTACCATCGGTCTTCTCCCGGACAGATTTTCTACTATCCTTAGGTCAGGCAACCTGATGCGAAATAATAATCTATCAAATATCCGGGATAAGGTGTGATGGCTCAATTCATTAGCGATTTCGTGTTTCTTATAGAATTGGTGATTATTGCCGGTGGCCTGATCCTGTTGCACAAGGCCCGCCTCGAGCCATCAGGCGGTTTGCTGAAAGTGGCAGGCTATGTATTACTTATCGGTGGAATCGCCACGGTGCTCTGTACCGGGTATTACTGGTTTAAGTATCAAGCCCGGGGGGATTTTGATCGTGCCTACCCCATTATCACTCACGAAATGCCCGAAAAGATGATGGAGCATATGCAGGAAAAAATGCAGCGTTCACGCACGCAGCCAGATATGGAATCACGGCAACAGCAGGATACTGCCGATCATGAGGCACATCACTAGATAGTACAGATAAACTGCCAGAGAAATCTGATATCGTTCTTTTCCGGTTGTTGCTGTTTATCAGTCTCATGCGCTTGATAAAGTACGGAAGCGTGGCAGAAAAGCCGGAACCGTTTCTGCATATTGGGAATAGGTTTCACCGAAACGTTCAGCTAACTCCCGTTCCTCGCGCTTGGCCAGACGCGCATACATCACGATCAGCACAGGCAGCATCAGGGCCGTCAGCAGTGTCGGCCATTGCAGAAAGAAGCCAACAAGTATTAGTACGAATCCAAGGTATTGCGGGTGCCGCAGATATGCATATGGACCGATCGTGGCCAGCGCCTCGGTTATCTGCGCGTCATATAGCCTGCGCCAGGCGCTGGCTATCAGCACAAAACCTGTACCGATGAATATAAAACTTGCGATATGGAATGGACTCCAGTGCGGATCGAAGGGCCAGCCCAGCAATATCGGCCAGAGATGCCCGGCCTCGTGCGACAGCGCGTCAATGCCGGGATAACGGCTACCCAGCCAGCCGGCCAGGAGATACAGCGTCACCGGAAAACCATACATTTCCGCGAATAGTGCGACGATGAAGGCGGAAAATGCACCGAATGATCGCCAGTCTACCGAGGTGCGTGGCCGGGTGAAGGAAAACGCGAACAGGATGAATATAGCCGAGTTGATCGCTGCCAGAAACCACAGTCCGTAGGCCTGCATTTCACCGTGTATCATCGTCATTCTGATGGCGACTGCCATGCCCCCCGTGACCGTGTCCGTGGCTGCCATGCATGAAGAAATGCATGCCTATACATAGCAGCAGGGGCAGGAATAGTACCCAGTCACTGAAGATATGCGCACGATGTTCGAATAACAGCAGCAGACCGGCAGCACCCAGAAATACGGCCGTAACTGTTCCGGTCGGTGTGCGCCAGAACGAAGTTTGCTGGCGTTCGCCTGATTGATGTCCCTGCTGTTGGTGTGTATTCATGCCGATTGACCCGAGAAATAGTTGAATAGAGGCGCGAAAATCAAGGCGATATACCAGGCTGCCGCAATGCTCCAGATAAGGCCCATGAAGAAACCTGGCCAGGTGAGCCAGGTAAAGCCGGGAAGGAGTTCGAACAGCTCATGATGAAGAGTGTCATCAGCCAGGTACAACCCAAACAGCACGCATAGTACGTAAGAAATGACAAAGAAAACGCTGAGGCTGAGACCCAGCGCCATGACTGGTATCCGGTTTATCCTTGCGTTCATGACATTATCCTCCTCGGCACCAAGCGCCTTGTCTGGTTTGTGCAGCATGTAACAAGTCTGTTGCCGTAGTGTTGATCCAGATCAAGCTTGCCTCGGGTACTGTATTCGGATTTCGTTCCTACTCCGATCCGGAACCACCCATCAATTGTTACACTGTAAGCTTTGCCCGCTTGAGTAATATTGAGTTGCCGATCACTGACAGCGAACTGGCAGTCATGGCGATCACGCCGATCATCGGATGCAGCAGGCCCGCGGCGGCGATAGGTATGGCGGCGCCGTTGTAGAACCAGGCCCAGAACAGGTTCTGCACGATCTTGTTGAATGTCGCCTTCGACAGGCGGATGGCCTCGACCACCTTGGTCAGTTCGCCGCTGACCAGTGTCACGTCTGCGGCCTCGATGGCGACGTCGGCACCGGCGCCGATGGCGATGCCGACGTTGGCCTGTTTCAGGGCGGGTGCATCGTTGATGCCGTCGCCGACCATGGCGACATGCTGGCCGAAACGCTCCTGCAGCTTGCGGATCTCGTCTACCTTGCCCTCGGGCAGCACCCCGGCAAGTACCTCATCGATCCCCACTTCATCGGCCACGGCCCTGGCTGCACGCTCGTTGTCACCGGTCACCATGGCCACGTGCAGGCCAAGTTCGTGCATGTCGGCGATGGCCTTTCGGGAGTCTTGCTTGACCGCATCGGCAACCGCGACGATGCCGATGGCCCTGTTTTCCACCGCAATCATTACCGCGGTTCTCCCGGCTTCCTCGAGCCGTGACAGCTCTGAATCCAGATGCGTGACATCCATCCCGGATTCCGCTAACAAACGGCGGTTGCCGATCAGTACCCTGTGTCCATCGACTTCCCCCTCGACACCGCGCGCGGTGACGGAGCGAAAGTTCTGGACTTCGCCGATGTCGATGCCACGCTGGCGCGCGCCGTCCACCACCGCCCGTGCCAGCGGATGCTCGGAAGCATTTTCCACTGTGGCGGCGATAGTCAGCACACGGTTTTCATCCTCGCCCTCGGCAGCGACGACATCGGTCAGTTGTGGCTCACCTTTGGTAATCGTTCCGGTCTTGTCCAGCACGACCACCTTGATGTCCTTGAGCATCTGGATAGCCTCGCCGGATCGGATCAATATGCCGCGCTCGGCCCCCATGCCGGAGCTGACCATGAGCGCGGTCGGCGTGGCGAGTCCCAGTGCACAGGGGCAGGCGATGACCAGCACGGCGATGGCAGCCAGGATCGCCAGTATCGGTACAGTGGCGCCGGGATTGACCCAGGGCAGAAAGCCCGCGCCCCAGTATAAAACCGGGCGTAAATCTTCAGCGAACAGCAGCCATACGCTTAAGGTCGCCAGCGCGATGATCAGTACCGCCGGGACAAAGCGTGCAGTGACGCGATCAGCAAATTCCTGGATCGGCACCTTGGAGCCCTGGGCTTCTTCAACCAGTTTGATGACCTGGGATAAAAAGGTGTCGGCACCAATGCGCGTGGCCTTCACTTTCAGGCGTCCTTCCTTGTTCATGGTGGCACCGAGCACGGTATCGCCCGGGCCTTTTTCAACCGGTATGGATTCGCCGGTGGCGATGGATTCATCGACATGACTGGCACCGTCGATAACTTCGCCGTCGGTGGGGATCTTGTCGCCGGGCCGCACGATCATGATATCGCCGCTCGCCAGATCCGCTACCGCCACTTCGGTTTCCTCGCCATCACGCAACACCCGCGCGGTTTTGGCGCCCAGCTTGAGCAGGCGTTTGATCGCCTGGGATGCCCGGCCCTTGGCGCGGGTCTCCAGGTACCGGCCGAGCATATGGAAGGTCATGATGGTGGCCGCCATCTCGATGAACGAAGTCATGGGATAGATGAAACCGACCAGGCCGATGAGATACGGCGGCAGGCTGCCCATGCTGATGAGTACGTCCATGTTGGCGGTACGGTTGGTCAGCGACCGCCAGGCGGACCGGTGCGTGGCCCAGCCGCCATACAGGAACACTACCGGAAACGCGAGCAGGGCAATAATCACCAGATAACCGGGGATGGGCTGCCAGAACATGTGCGGCATCATCAGGATCATGATCAACGTGGTCGGTAAGGCCGCGATCCAGAGCCGTTTCCAGGCCTGGGCGAGGTAGGCTTCTTCGGCTTCCGTTTCCTGCTCGGCGCCGGACTCGACCCCGGTTTCCACCGAGGCAACGTCGTAACCGGCCTTTTCCACCGCGGCGCGCAGGTCGTCGGGGGCGGAGCCGCCTTGCGCCAGTGTCACCGTGACGCGGTGATTGGAAATATTCGTGCTAATACTTTTGATACCGTCGAGCCGTTTCAGGGAATCGCTGACAATGCCGGCGCAGTGATCGGAGCCCATGCCGGGTATCACCAGCCGGACCTGGCGGGTACCGGTGTCTTCGGAACTGCCGGTCACGTCATAGCCGGCTTTCTCCACCGTGGCCCGCAATTCATCGGGAGCTGTCTGCCCGGCGTCGAACTCTACCGTGACCTTGTGGGCGGCAATACTGGTTTTGACATTCCTGACGCCTGACAGGCGTTTGAGCGAAGTGCTGACAATGCCGGCGCAGTGATCGGAGCCCATGCCGGGCACAATCAGCTCGGCTGTGCTGCGATTTTCCGCGGTCGATGTATCAGTACTTTCAGTGTGGAGATTAGCCATCCGGATTTTCCTCCTGGAGGCAGCGAGGTGAGACGTGAATTGTCATACTGATTAGTGTAAGTCTGTACGCGGATACAGGATCAACAGATTGTGCTTGAGCCTGTATCAACTCCGGGGTTCAGTATGGCCAGACAATCACGGGCCCAGGAAAGACCAAACCCATGCGGACAGTGCCCGATCTGATGAATTGTCCTTGAATAATAGTCAATATTTCAGTGGGTTATATGAAAGATTCTCATTCCCCCCAATACTCCAAGGACAGCCTGACGCTGATAGGTGCCGTTGCCATGGGCACGGGCGTGATGATTGGCGCCGGAATTTTTGCGCTGACCGGTCAGGTTGCTGAATTGGCCAGGGAATGGTTTCCGGTTGCCTTTCTGATTGCAGCGGTCATCACTGCATTCAGTGCCTATGGCTACGTCAAAATGTCGAATGCCTATCCTTCCGCGGGCGGCATCGCCATGTTCCTGCAAAAGGCCTACGGCAAATCGATTATGACAGGTGCCTGTGCCCTGTTGATGTATTTCTCCATGGTGATCAATGAAAGCCTGGTTGCGCGAACCTTCGGCACCTATACGCTGCAGCTGTTCGATATTGGCAAGGACAGCTGGCTGATACCCGCCCTGGGTGTTGCACTGCTGTTCTTCGCCTTCCTGGTCAATATCATGAGCAACCGCTTCATCCAGGCGTTTTCCTTCCTGATGGCTTTTGTCAAGATCGGTGGCATCGCCGTTTTTGCCGCCGGCGGATTGTGGGTGTCGGGACTGTCATTCGAAAGCATATCCATGGTTCCAGCTGATGCAGACGCAGGCAATTTTCTCGGCGCTGTGGCATTGGCGATACTGGCCTATAAGGGTTTTACAACTATCACCAATAGTGGCGGCGAGATCGTCAATCCCCACAGGAACGTGGGCCGGGCGATCGTCATATCCATAGGTCTGTGCCTTGTTCTGTACCTGCTGGTTACCTTTGCTATCGGCGGCAGTCTGACGATCGCGGAAATCGTCAGGGCCAGGGACTATTCGCTGGCAGAGGCGGCCCGCCCGGCCTTTGGTCAATATGGCCTGTGGTTTACTGTACTGTTTGCGATAGTCGCGACGGTTTCCGGTGTCATCGCCAGTGTGTTTGCCGTGTCAAGAATGCTGGCCATGCTCACGGACATGGAACTGGTTCCGCATCGCCACTTCGGCATGCCTGGTAGTATTCAGAAGCATACACTGGTCTACACAATTGTCATTGCCATGCTGTTGACGGTTTTCTTCGATCTCGGCCGGATTGCATCGCTGGGCGCCGTTTTCTATATCATCATGGATATTGCCGTTCAGTGGGGCATCTACCGTCATTTACGCCATGAAGTAAAAGCCCATGGCGGCATTTTGATGACTACGATTATTCTGGACATCATTGTGCTTGGAGCGCTGCTGATGATTAAGGCCCAGACAGATATTCTGGTCATCTATGCCTCCCTGGCCGGATTGCTGCTGATTTTCCTCGGCGAACGCTATTATCTGCGCATGCATGCTGCCTAGGGACAAGCTGGAGAGCAGTATGGCGAGTATGGATTATCATGCGCAGTGAATTGGTTTTATTACTGAGGCGGTCAATATCCGCGATCCCGCCAGATTGAAAATGTTGCCGGGAACCCCAGCAGTATCAGCAATAGCGCCGAGACGCCGCTGCCCACCATGGGTGCGGCTATGCGCTGCATGACGTCGGCGCCGGTGCCGCTCGAGTACATGATAGGCAGCAGTCCTGCGATCAGCGCCATGCCGGTCATGAACTTCGGCAGCAGCATCAGAATGCCCAGCTCGACCGCAAGTCCTGCAACCGCTGGTCCGGATAGTTGAAGCTTAGATGAAGTCGATTGACTGGCCGGTGCGGCCGGCATCCGCAATGGCCAGACAACCAGAATGGCAGTCATAAGCCGGATCGCGTAATGGTTCATGACGCATCTTCCGCTGTCAAAGCGGTATATCCAAAGCAGTAGATCAGGGCTTGCGATGCACACGTGAGGTGGCTGAATATCGCATCAGCGGCTGGAGATGAAACTCACTCGTTGCATCAACAGGTAGGAGGTTGTGTCGTTGCCGATAAAGTTAAAGTTGTTGCGGTCTCAGGAAGGCAGGTTTTATGAATAAACGTTTGGGGAACAACCAGGCCTTCTTGGTTAGCTGTGCCGCCGGCTGGTCGGCGCATTGCTGAGTCTGGAACTGCGAGACGACAAAACCGGATTCGACTCCGCGCAAGCTGCTGTCGATATTGATCAGGCAGCATTCACGCTCGGGATCCGCGGGAGGTATGTGGGAGGTTGATAAATGACAAGGAGTATCGGTGTTGGTCAGCTGACTGTCAGGGGTATCGGCATTGTCTAGCAAGGTGATGCAATTGTGTCGAATTAAGCCAGGGAAGTAGCACCCTCGGGGTCGTCATGCTAGCATTTATGATTATGAGTTCCCTATCCAGAACATGGTCGCAACGGCTCATTGTTGGTTTGTGCCTCATTCTGAGTTTCGCTTCCTGGCAGGCGAGTGCAGCAGACCAGGTGCAGCTCGATCACACACACGGCATTGACCACAGTGAGCATCAGCACAGCGACCATGATGGCGGTCACGATCATCAGGGCGATCATCACTGTCCCAACTGTGGTGTTCATTTTGTCGCTATTACAGCGGGCTTTGTTACCGTTACGTCAGGCAGGCTCAATGCCTATGAGAGTTTGCTGACGGATCGTTTCCTTCCGGGTGCCGAAGAGCCACCCACGCCACCCCCCAACCTCTAACCTCTGCGGTTCGTTCCTGACTGACGGATAAATCCGGTCAGTTATCGTCATGTTCTTGATCCGGCCATGTGCCGGACGAGCAGAGGTTCACCATGAAAAATTCATTACTGTCGCTGACAGTCACCGGCTGGCTGTTGTTTGCCGGCGCGTCCGCGGTGGCCGCCGAGCCGTTGCAAATGGCCGGTGCACTGGGCCGGGCTTTGACCGACAGTCCGCGACTCAAAAGTTACTCCTATGCCATACGTGCCGCCGAGGCTGAGCGGCTGCAGGCTGGCTTGTTACCCAACCCGAAACTGAATGTGGAACTTGAGAACTTCGCCGGTACTGGTGATGTCAGTGGCGTGCGCGGTTTGGAAACCACGCTGATGCTGAGCCAGTTGCTGGAATTCGGCGGCAAGCGTCAACGCCGCGAACAGGCTGCGGCAAGAAATGTCGGCCTGGTCGAGGCGGATTATGACATCGCCCGACTCGATGTTCTGGCCGAAGTGGCACGGCGGTTTATTCACGTAGTCCGTGATCAGGAGTTACTTGAAGTCGCCGAAAAGGCGATGAAGCTTGCAGAAAGCAATCGCGTGGCAGTCAAGAAGCGCGTTGAGGCCGCGCGCGCCATGCAGGCTGAACTCGGCCGCGCTGAAATCGAACTCGCACGCACAGAAATCGAACTGGAACATCGCGAACATGAATTGTCAGCCGCCAGGCGGCGGCTGGCTGCTAGCTGGGGCAGTGACACAGCCGATTTTGATCAGGTCAAGGCCAGTCTTTTCAGTCTTCCGGTCACGCGCGACCTGGATGTACTGCTGGTTGAGCTGCGCACCAGCCCGGATTTGCAGCGTTTCATCAGTGAGCGCCGGTTACGCGAGGCCGAACTCGAACTCGCCAAAGCCCGTTCCATTCCCAACGCCCGTGTTGGTGCCGGTATCAGACGGCTGGAAGCGATCGACGACCAGGCACTGATGCTGAATTTCTCCTTGGACCTGCCGGTATTCGATCGCAATCAGGGCAATATCCGCGCCACGCGCGAGCGTCTGGATCAGGTCACCGTGAACGAGCAGGCGCGGTACCTCGAAGCGCAGTCATTACTGTTCACAACCTACCAGGAACTCAATCACGCCCGCACCGAGACGGATATGCTGCGCGAGACCGTGATCCCGCAGGCGGAGACAGTGTTGCAGTCGTTTGAATCCGGTTACCGGTCCGGTCGTTTTTCCTATCTGGAGGTAGCCGATGCCCGGCGCGAGTTTATCGAACTGCGCAGCGAGGCCATCCGCGCGGCGGCGTCCTACCACACCTATCTAATTGAAATTGAACGTCTGACCGGACTTGGCCTTGGCGTCAAGCAGGGAGACCAGGAATGAAAATTCTTTTGAATATTTTATTGTCGCTGGTGGTTATTGTCGCCGGCGTTTATGCCGGCCAGCGTCTGCTGCAACCTGCACCGGCCGTCGAAAACGGCAACCCAAGCCACGAAACAAGTACTGAGCAAAGCGCCGACATGCAAACAGGGCCGCATGGCGGCCGCCTGCTCGAAGACGATGACCTGCAACTGGAAATCACGATCCATGAACGCGGAGTGCCGCCGGAATTTCGTGTCTATGCCTACAGCGACGGGAAACCGCTTGATCCCGAAACAGTGGATCTGACGATTGAGCTGTCACGATTGGGCGGAGAGGTCGATCGGTTTGCTTTTCAGCCGCATGCCGCGTACCTGGTCGGTGATGCCACGGTCACAGAGCCGCATTCATTCGATGTCCGCGTACAGGCACAGTACGCCGGCCATGATTACCAATGGCAATACGAGCAGCACGAAGGCCGTACAAAAATCGCGGCGGCGCAGGCCCGGGCGGCGGACATTGAAACGGCCGCCGCCGGTTCAGCCGAGATACACCAGAGCGTCACCCTGCAGGGCCGGGTGCGCCATGACACCGCGCGCCTGCATCAGGTAAGGGCACGCTATCCGGGTCTCGTGCAGAGCGCGACGAAAGCGGTTGGCGATCAGGTGCAGGCTGGCGAGACGCTGGCACGGGTCGAGAGCAACGACAGTTTGCAGACTTATAGCATTGTTTCGCCGATCGACGGTGTCGTCATCGAACAGCGCGTAACCTCCGGTGAAACGATCACGGATCAAGCGCTGTATGTGGTCGCGAACCTCGACAGAGTGTGGGTGGATCTGGCGGTGTTTCGTGAACAGATGAAAACCGTGCAGGTGAAACAGAAAGCGAGGCTGCAGACACTGGACGGCAGTTTCGGTGCCGAAGCCCGTATCGACTATCTGTTACCCATGACCGCAGGCCGATCGCAAACCACTGTGGCACGCATTTATCTCGATAATCCGTACGGTCGCTGGCGACCCGGTATGGCGGTCACCGGTACGGTGACGTTGAGTCGTGAGGAAGTGCCGCTCGCGGTAAGGAACAGTGCGTTACAAACCTTTCGCGACTTCGACGTGGTGTTTGCCCGTTTCAATGACACCTATGAAGTGCGCATGCTTGAACTCGGCCGCAGCGACGGCAGGCATACCGAAGTGCTTGGAGGATTAAAGCCGGGTACCGAGTACGTCGTCAACAACAGCTACCTGCTCAAGGCTGACATCGACAAGTCAGGCGCCGCCCACGCCCATTAAGGAATCGATCATGTATCTTTTTATTAAGTATCTATTATCAGCAGCGATCGTTGTCGGTGTTACCAGGTCGGGTAAACGCAGAGCTGGGCCGGGTGGCTTGCTGGTCTCATTGCCACTGACACCCTGTCTGGTCATTCTCCGGATTTGTTCCGAGCTGACGGTCGCGACCCTGTCCATGCTGGCGGCTTACGGGCTGATGATGGCGGTTCTGCCTCATTTCGGTATTTCGTTCTAAGAGGCCAGCACCATGGAGGCGATCATCAGATTCGCGATTGAACAGCGCTGGCTGATCATGCTCGCTGTCGCAGTAATGGCCGGCCTTGGCATTTACAACTACCAGCGTTTGCCGATCGATGCCGTGCCGGATATCACCAATGTCCAGGTGCAGATCAATACCGAGGCGCCGGGCTATTCGCCGATCGAAGCCGAACAGCAGATTACCTATCCGATCGAGCTGGCGCTGCAGGGCTTGCCGAAGCTCGACTACACGCGCTCGATCTCGCGCTATGGTCTGTCGCAGGTGACGGTGGTCTTCAAGGAGGGGACCGACATCTATTTTGCCCGTCAGCAGATCAGTGAACGCCTGCAGGCGCTGCGCAATGATCTGCCGGCGGCGGTCCAGCCGTCCATGGGTCCGATCGCCACCGGCCTCGGTGAGATCTTTATGTATGTAGTCGAAGCCGGGCCCGGCGTGCGCAAGCCTGACGGCTCACGCTATATGCCCATGGACCTGCGCGAGATCCAGGACTGGATCATCCTGCCGCAGTTGCGACAGGTGGATGGCGTTACCGAAGTGAATACCAGCGGCGGCTACGAACGCCAGTACCATGTGACGCCGGATCCGGCGCAGCTGATCGCGCTCAACATCAGTTTCGAAGAGCTAGTCGCTGCGCTCGAAGCCAATAACGCTAACGCCGGTGCCGGTTATATCGAGCGTTACGGTGCGCAATACCTGATCCGCATGCCCGGCCGCATAGAGACGCTGGAGGATACACGCAACATCATCGTAACCGAGCGCGACGACGTCGTAATCACGGTCGGTGATATCGCTGCGGTTGATTTTGGCAAGCCGCTGCGCACCGGCGCGGCCACCCAGGCGGGCGAGGAAATCGTGCTGGGTACTGTCATGATGCTGATCGGCGAGAACAGCCGTACCGTAGCCGAGGCTGCTGCGAGACGGCTGGAGCAGATCAATCGTTCATTGCCTGATGGCGTTGTTGCGCGACCAGTTTATGATCGTACCGGTCTGGTCGACAAGACTATCGAGACGGTTAAAACGAACCTGTTTGAAGGGGCGCTGCTGGTTATTGCCGTACTGTTGCTGTTGCTGGGCAACATCCGTGCAGCGCTGATTACGGCCGCGGTGATCCCTTTGTCGATGTTGTTCACCATCACCGGGATGGTCAGTAATAAAGTCAGTGCCAACCTGATGAGTCTCGGTGCGCTGGACTTCGGACTGATTGTCGACGGCGCGGTAATCATAGTTGAAAACTGTATCCGCCGTCTGGGTGAAGCCCAGAAGCATGGCAGCATTCCGACGCATAGCGAACGTC
>CAZFUS010000024.1:0-31704 GCA_964522485.1 uncultured Enterobacteriaceae bacterium
GTGGAATGACGCAGTTGCTTCGTCTTCATTTTTAAATCCCCTGTTTAAATAAAAATTGACAGCTTTAAATTTTCCGGCCTGCTCGGGCCGCTTGTCCCCAGAATGCAAGCGGCATGCCAATCCGGATTGCGGGCTGTCTATTATTTATAGTTTTAATTTAAATATATCATATAACCTATTGAATCCATAAAGTAAAGGCTGACTTTCCTCTTTGTATCCGATTCGATACACGGAATTGGGCCAGTCGGATCACCTCAGCCGCTATCGGGAAAAAGTCATAAACTGACGACAAATTCTGACCGGCTACGGCTGGTTCAGATGGCGACAAGGGGAAAAGGCCGGTTCAGAAATCGAGATGGATGCGGAGTGTCGGTTTGCCGGAAGTGTAGCCATAAAGATGATGCGCCAGAGGCCTTCTGCCCTGACCGGCAGCGGTGACCGCATCCGCAGGGTTGCGCAGACGGCCCGGGTGTGACGGCCGTTCACTGGCGCGGCCGTGGCTATTGCCCTCGACGCCAGGGGCAGTGTGCAGCGTTACTTTATAAGAAGTCCCTACCGGCGCCAGCACACGGACATCGGTAGCGGCGCGGATTTCCTCCTGCCTGGCCCGATCGATCAGCGGCAGCGCGGTCGCGGTCACCGTCGCCGCATTCGCCACGACAGCTGAGACCTTCATCGAAGCCTGACTCCGTTCACCGTAAACGGAGGGAGTGTGGATGATCATTACAGTAGTCAGCAGACCGATGGTCGACCGCACCGCCAACGAATTGACCGAGGAATCCTTCATGCCACAAACTCCTGTGACCAACGCCACGTCCGATGGCTGGCGTTCCCCCGTGAGGCCAGTACCTCCGACTGGATTCAGAATCTACACTCTACTACTCAACAGGCCCGGTTTACAACCGGCTATTGAATGATCGTTGAGCCAGATCATAACCGGCATTGATGCCGCTCATCCGACCTGGGCAGGCTCATCATCCACAGCCTTCATGCTGAGGCGTACCCGGCCCTGCTTGTCCACCTCCAGCACTTTGACGCGCACGATCTCGCCTTCGCTCAGCTTGTCGCTGACCTGGTTGACGCGTTCTTCGGAGATTTGCGAGATATGCACCAGGCCGTCCTTGCCCGGCAGAATATTCACAAAGGCACCGAAATCCATCAGCTTCGCTACCCGGCCCTCGTAGATCTTACCCACCTCGATATCGGCAGTCAGCTGTTCGATGCGGCGTCGTGCCTCCTCGCCAGCGGCCTTGTCCACCGAGGCAATCTTGACGGTGCCGTCGTCATCGATATCCACAGTGGCGCCTGTCTCTTCGGTGATAGCGCGGATGGTCGCACCGCCCTTGCCGATGACATCACGGATCTTTTCCGGATTGATCTTCAGGGTCAGAATGCGCGGTGCGTATTCGGACATATCACTGCGCGGTGCCGGCAATGCCTCGTTCATCTTGCCGAGAATGTGCAGACGGCCTTCTTTCGCCTGAGCGAGTGCGACTTCCATGATCTCCTGGGTGATGCCGTCGATCTTGATGTCCATCTGCAGCGCGGTCACACCATCACTGGAACCGGCTACCTTGAAGTCCATGTCGCCGAGATGATCCTCGTCACCCATGATGTCGGACAGGACAACGAACTTGTCGCCTTCCTTGATAAGTCCCATGGCGATGCCGGCAACCGGAGCTTTCATGGTTACACCGGCGTCCATCAGTGCCAGGCTGGCGCCACAGACGCTGGCCATGGAACTGGATCCGTTCGACTCGGTGATTTCCGACACCACGCGGATCACGTAGGGAAAATCATCCAGGTTTGGCATAACACCCATGACACCACGTTTGGCGAGTTTGCCGTGACCGATCTCGCGGCGCTTCGGCGTCCCGACCCGACCGGTTTCCCCCACACAATATGGCGGGAAGTTGTAATGGAACATGAACGGTTCGCGGCGCTCGCCTTCGATGGCGTCGATAATCTGCGCATCACGACCGGTCCCCAGCGAGGTGACGACCAGCGCCTGGGTTTCACCGCGGGTGAACAGCGCCGAACCATGGGTACGCGGCAGTATACCGACTTCGATGTTGATCGGGCGCACGGTTTTCACGTCACGGCCGTCGATCCGGGCTTCACCGGCCAGGACGCTGCCACGGACGATCTGGCTTTCCAGTGCCTTGATCTCGCCCTTGATCTGGCTTTCGGTCCATTCACTGTTTTCGTCCGCAGTCAGTGCTTCGACAATTTCCTTGCGGATTTCGCTCAGACGTTCACCGCGCGCCTGCTTGTCGTTAATTGAATAAGCTTCACGGATCAGATCGCCACCTTTACTCTTGATGGCGTCGCGAAGGGCGGTATCGACTTCCGGCGGCTGCCACTCCCAGGCCTGGGTGCCGAACTCTTTTGCCAGTGCCTTGATATTCTCGATCACGCTCTGCTGCTGTTCATGACCATACATAACGGCGCCGAGCATGACGTCTTCCGGCAACTGTTTGGCCTCGGATTCAACCATCAGCACCGAGGATTCGGTGCCGGCGACGACCAGGTCAAGCTCGGATTCCTTCAGCGCGCTCTGGCCGGGATTCAGAACATACTGGCCATCCTTGTAACCGACACGGGCAGCGCCGATCGGTCCACCGAACGGTACGCCACTCAGAGTCACAGCGGCGGAAGCGCCGATCAGGGCCGGGATATCCGGATCGATTTCCGGATCCAGCGACATCACCGTGGCAATAATCTGAACTTCGTTCCTGAAGCCTTCGGGGAACAGTGGCCGCAGCGGGCGGTCAATGAGGCGGCAGGTCAGTGTTTCCTTCTCGCTCGGCCGGCCTTCACGCTTGAAGAAGCCTCCGGGTATCTTGCCGGCGGCGTAGGTCTTTTCCTGATAGTCGACCGTTAGCGGGAAGAAATCGCGGTCCGGGTCGGCATTCTTCGAAGCCACACAGGTAACCAGTACAACGGTGTCTCCCATACTGACGACGACGGCACCACTAGCCTGACGGGCGATACGGCCGGTTTCCAGCACAACGGGCGTATCACCGTAGAGAAATTCTTTACGGACAGTTGTCATGATTGATTCTCACGTGATGGCATCAGACCGAACGCAGGCATCTCGCGGAGACTGCCGGCGCTTCTGAATCGGACACATTATGAATTTTTACTTGCGCAGACCGAGGCGGCCTATCAGGTCACGGTAGCGTTCGATATCGGTGTTTTTGAGGTATTCGAGCAGTTTGCGGCGATGGTTGACCATGCGCAACAAACCCTGACGGGAGTGATGGTCCTGTTTGTGGGTCTTGAAATGCTCGGATAGATCCGAAATCCGCGCGGACAGCAGGGCAACCTGGACTTCGGGCGAACCGGTATCGGCTCCGGCGCGTTGATATTCCTTCACGATATCAGCCTTCTGCTGCTGATCTAGAGACATGCATGCTTCCTCGGATATAAAATCAAAGTCTTGCGTTTTCGGGCGCGTCGTATTGTAACCGCGGACCCGGCGGGGAACAAGAACGACGGCATCGTTTCAGGCCCCCTGCAGCAGGCGTCGTGGCGCAACGCGACCGTCATCCAGCACTTCACCCACCCCGAGAAAGCGATTGTGATCATCATACAGCCGTAACAGGCCGGCGGGCGGCGCATGTGGCACCATGACCGGCTGCCCCTGACACACGTAGTGAGCCAGCGTTTCGCCGAGTTCCAGTGCCGGAGTGTCTATCAGTGCGGCATCGGCCGGCAGCAGCAGCGCATCCAGCGCCTCTATGCCGCCGCTGGTCAGTGCCTGTTCCAGCTGCTCGATTGTGCGCATGTCACCGGCTTTGAACGGACCGGCCTCCAGCCGGCGCAGAGCACTGACATGGGCACCGCACCCCAGCTGCTCGCCGATATCCTCGGCCAGCGTGCGGATATAGGTCCCTTTCGAGCAGCGCACTTCAATATCGAGCTGGCGGCTGTTGAACGCCTTCAAATCCAGATTATGGATCATCACGCCGCGCGCCTTGCGCTCGACCTCCACGCCTTCCCGTGCCAGCTCATGCAGACGCCGGCCCTGGTGCTTGAGCGCCGAATACATGGGCGGTACCTGCTCGATCTCGCCGGTGAACCGTTGCAGCACTGCTTCGATTGCTTCACGGTTCAATATTGGCACCGCCCGCTCACGGATCACCTCGCCACTGGCGTCACCGGTCCGGGTATTAATGCCGAGCGTGCAGCGTGCACTGTAGAACTTGTCGGCATCGAGCAGATAGGCCGAGACCTTGGTGGCCTCACCGAAACACAGAGGCAGCAGACCGGTCGCAAGCTGATCAAGACTGCCTGTATGACCGGCCTTACGGGCCTGATAGAGGCGTTTGACCTGTTGCAAAACGGCATTGGAAGTGGCGCCGGCGGGCTTGTCAAGCACGAGGATGCCATCAACACGTCGGCCACGGCCGGGACGTCTGCTCATGACGTACCCGAATCCTCGTCACTATCATCATCGACGACATGCAGGGAATCAATGAGCCGGCTCAGCCGGATGCCGCGTTCCTGAGCCTCATCATAGACAAACCGCAGTTTCGGCATGGTCCGCAGACGCAGAAGCTGCGCAAGTTCATGCCGGAAATGGCCCGCGTTGTGATTGAGTCCGGCCAGCAGTCGCGAACGATCCGCTTGATCATCCAGCGTCGTGACAAACACTTTAGCCTGAGCCAGATCCGGGCTGACATCAACCTTGGCCACTGTGATCAGTGTGGCGCCGGGAATGTCGCGGAGTTTATTGGACTCACGCTGGATCAGCTGCGCAAGCTCGCGCTGAATCAGATCGCCGACACGCCGGTTGCGGCCGAATTCTTTAGGCATATCATTAAGTGAATCGTGAAAAAGTGAAACGTGAAATGTATCCGACAGGTTGTATTGAATGTCAAACCAGTTACTTGTTACTTTTCACTCCTAACATTTCACTTTATACACTTCTGCTGACTTCGACGCGTTCGAACACTTCGATCTGGTCACCTTCACGGACTTCGTAATCCTTGACGCCGATGCCGCACTCGGTACCGGCCTGCACTTCATTGACATCGTCTTTCACACGCCGCAGGGATTCCAGCTGACCTTCGAATACCACGATGTTATCGCGCAGCACACGAATCGGATTATTGCGGCGAACCACCCCCTCGATGACGATGCAGCCGGCGATATCGCCGAACTTCTTCGATCGGAATACCTGCTTGACCTCGGCGATACCGATGATCTGCTCGCGCACTTCCGGTGCCAGCATGCCACTCGCGGCCGTCTTGATGTCGTCGATGACCTCGTAAATGATGCTGTAATAACGCAGATCCAGGCCTTCATCCTCGACCAGCTTGCGGGCGGACGCATCGGCACGAACGTTAAAGCCAATAATCATGGCATTCGAAGCCAGTGCCAGATTGACATCGGATTCGGTAATGCCGCCGACCCCGCTGTTGATCACGGAGATCTTGATTTCATCGGTACTTAGCTTGGTCAGTGAATCGCTCAGGGCTTCGGCCGAGCCCTGGACATCCGCCTTGATAAGTACGTTCAGCGTGGCCGTTTCACCCTCGCCCATCTGCGCCATCATGTCTTCGAGCTTGTTGGCCTGCTGCTTGGCCAACTTGACTTCGCGGTACTTGCCCTGACGGAACAAGGCAATTTCGCGGGCTTTCTTTTCATCATCCACAACGACGAGTTCATCACCGGCACGGGGCGTGCCGGACAGGCCGAGTACTTCGACCGGTGTCGACGGTCCGACCGATTCGACTTCCTCACCGGCCTCGTTCAGCATGGCACGTACGCGGCCGTATTCGTGACCGCTGACCACAACGTCGCCCTTGTTGAGTCGACCGCTCTGCACGAGGATGGTCGCCACCGGCCCACGGCCGCGATCCAGTCGTGATTCCACGACCGCTCCGGTGGCCGCCCCTTCGGCGACTGCCTTCAGTTCCAGCACTTCGGCCTGCAGCAGTACCGCTTCCAGCAATTGATCAACCCCGGTGCCATTAAGCGCCGATACGGCCACAAACTGGGTATCGCCGCCCCAGTCTTCCGGAATGACGTCGTATTTACTCAGTTCCTGCTTGACCCGATCCGGATCGGCATTCTCTTTGTCGATTTTGTTAATCGCGATAATCAGCGGTGCGCCGGATGCACGTGCATGTTTAATGGCCTCTTCGGTCTGTGGCATGACACCATCATCGGCAGCAACCACCAGAATCACGATATCGGTGACCTTGGCACCGCGTGCACGCATGGCGGTAAAGGCCTCGTGGCCGGGAGTATCCAGGAAGGTGATCGGACCGGTTTCATGCTGAACCTGGTAAGCGCCGATATGCTGGGTAATGCCGCCGGCCTCACCCGACGCGACCTTGGTGCGGCGAATGTAATCAAGCAGCGAGGTTTTACCGTGATCGACGTGCCCCATGATCGTGATAACCGGAGCGCGTGCCACCTTCTCGCCCTGCTGCGTCACCTGCAGGACTTCTTCCTCAAGTGCATTCTCTTTCAGCAGCTTGGGCGTATGGCCCATCTCCTCAACGAGCAGTGCGGCGGTTTCCTGATCAATAGTCTGGTTGATGGTCGCCATGGTGCCGAGCTGCATCATCATCTTGATGACTTCGGTAGCCTTGATCGACATGCGCTGGGCGAGATCGGCCACGGTAATGCTCTCGGGAATGCTGACCTCGCGTACCACCGGGGCGGTTGGCTTGGCGAACTGGTGCTGTGCCGGGCCACGGTTGACCGGTCCTTTCGGCCGCTGCGGTTTCTTGCGCCGGCGGCCGGACTTGTCCGTTGCCACGTGAAGCTCTTCGCGCCCCGACTTGCCACGGCCCTTGCGACGATCGGCAGACTCATTTTCAGGGCGGCCCTTGCCTTTACCTTTGGCACGTTCCTTGTCCTGATCGGATTTGGTTGGTGCCTCAGCGGCAGGCGCCGCTGGTTCCTGTGTCACTTTATCAACGGCTGCCGGCTGTGCTTCGGTCTGCACATCAGGCTCTGCTGCCGTGACTGACGCTTCGGCGGCACTCTTGGCCTCAGCCGCTTCGGCGGCGACCGCCTCGGCCGCAGCGCGCTCGGCTTCTGCGGCTTCGGCCTCGACTCTGGCTTTCTCTTCCGCCTCGGCCAGGGCCTGGGCCTCACGCTCGGCTTTTTCGCGATTCTCGGCTTCAAGCAAACTGCTGCGCTTGACGTAGGTACGGCGCTTGCGAAACTCCACATTCACGGTTTTCGAGCGCGGCGCCTTGTTACGGCTGCCGCGATCACTGGCGACCGGGACCCGGATTTCACTCATGGTCTTGCGCCGCATGGTGATCCGGTGCGGCTCCAGATCGTCAGCGCCTTTGCCATGCTTCTGGCGCAGATAACCCAGGAGCCGGGTCTTCTCATCATCAGTGATGGGGTCATCGGCCTGTTTGGATTCGATGCCGGCGTCATTTAATTGCTCGAGCAGTCTGTCGACTGAAATGCCAACGACCTCGGCAAATTGACTAATCGTCACCTCAGGCATCTTTCACACCTCCGTCCTGCAATTCTTGCTCGGCCTGGAACCAGGGCAGCCGGGCCGTCATGATAAGCTGGCCGGCGCGCTCCTCATCCATGCCCTCAATATCGATAATATCGTCCACCGCCTGTTCCGCCAGATCCTCCATGGTCACCACGCCGCGTCCGGCCAGAATCCAGGCGAGCCTTTCATCCATGCCTTCCATGCTCAGCAGATCCTCGGCCGGCGCTGTATCGGACACACTCTCCTCCGACACGATGGCGCGCGTCAGCATGACATCCCGGGCGCGGTTGCGCAGCTCCTGCACCAGATCATTATCGAATTCCTCGATATCCATCATCTCGCTTTCCGGCACGTACGCCACTTCCTCGACACTTGAGAAGCCTTCCTGAACGAGAATATTGGCGATTTCCTCGTCGACATCGAGCTGCTCCATGAACATCTTCTGCAGCGTCTGAGCTTCGGCCTCGCTTTTTTCGTCGGCCTGCTCCAGTGACATGACATTCAGCGTCCAGCCGGTAAGTTCCGTCGCCAGCTTGACGTTCTGGCCGCCGCGGCCAATGGCTTGCGACAGGTTTTCCTCGGCGACAGCGACATCCATGCTGTGCGAGTCCTCGTCGACCATGATCGACACCACTTCCGCCGGAGCCATGGCATTGATGACGAACTGCGCCGGGTTCTCATCCCAGAGGATAATGTCCACCCGTTCTCCGGCCAGTTCGTTGGACACAGCCTGTACACGTGAACCACGCATGCCGACACACGCGCCAATCGGATCGATACGCGGATCCTTCGCACGCACGGCAATCTTTGCCCGGGAGCCGGGATCGCGGGCACCGGCCACGATCTCGATCATGCCTTCGTTGATTTCAGGCACTTCAATCTTGAACAGTTCAATCAGCAGCTCCGGTGCCGTACGGCTCAGAAACAGCTGCGGCCCGCGGGCTTCGGTGCGGACGTCCTGCAGATAGGCCCGCACCCGGTCACCCGGCCGCACCGGTTCGCGCGGAATCATCTGTTCGCGCGGGATCATGGCCTCGGCGTTGTCACCCAGATCGATAACCAGGCTGCCGCGTTCGAGTCGCTTGACCACACCCGAGACCATCTCGCCTTTACGATCCTTGAAGGCATCGACCACCCGGGCGCGCTCGGCTTCGCGAACTTTCTGCACAATAACCTGTTTGGCGGTCTGGGCGGCGATGCGACCGAATTCCACGGATTCCATCGGTTCCTCGACATAGTCGCCCACTTCCAGTTCCGGCTGCTTCTGACGCGCGTCAGACAAACGTATCTGCCGGTCAGGGAATTCCAGATCCTCATCAATGTCGTCGATCACCTCCCAGCGACGGAAGGTTTCGTAATCACCGGTATTCCGGTCGATCGCCACACGTGCTTCGATATCGCGCCGATGGCGTTTCTTGGTCGCGCTGGCCAGCGCGGCTTCGATGGCCTCGAAAATAATTTCCTTGCTGACGCCTTTTTCATTGGAAACGGCGTCGACCACCATGAGAATTTCTTTGTTCATCTGTGCTGCTCTCACCCATCAAAATTAGTCAAACTGCGGCACCAGGCGCGCCTGCTCGATCAGCGCCGCCGGAATCTGATAGCGTTCACCTTCGACCCGAATGATCACCGCATCGGCTTCAACGGCTTCAATCACACCGCGCAAACGGCGCCGGCCTGCCAGCTTGTCGCGCAGACGCACCTGTGCTTCTGCCCCGATGTGGCGTTCGAAGTGTCCGAGGCTGAACAATGGCCTATCCAGACCCGGCGAGGAGACTTCCAAAGTGTAAGCGCCGCTAAACGGGTCCTCGACATCCAGAATACCGGAGACCTGTTCACTGACACGTTCGCAGTCTTCAACGCGGATTCCGGTTTCCTGGTCGATATAGACACGGACCAGTTCACCTCCGCCTTGATTGCCTTGCTCGATGCCCAGCAACTCGTAACCCATGGCCTCAATAACCGGCTCAAGTAGCCGGACCAATGCCTGATTCTGCCGGTACACCCGCCTCTCTCCGCTCCGAATTGCCAATTTTCGGAGCCACAAACAAGAAAGTGGGCGCTCGGCCCACTTTCTTATTAAAGTAATCCTGTCTAACAAGGAAGTATAACAACTTCATAAAGTTAATAGCAATGCAAAGGGCAAGGAGTTTTAACCGGTATAGCGGGATTTTTAAAGGCCCTGGGCCGCTCTCACGGGGCAATTGGCCTGTCTGTTTTCCGTCACCAGACAAGGCGACGAATCCCACCATTAATTACCCGGGAGAGTTCGATACAGGGGTCTATTGGATGACCCGATAGGCTGGAGGCGAATGGACCAGCCGTGGTCAATCCGGCCGTTCCCTGCTCGGCTATCGTCAGGATAATTCAGCCTGAACTGGACAGCAGTAGGACGCGGCGTGTTTGTTAACGGCTAATCGGAGCGGATCGATTTATCGTTATAGAGTTCTTCATAGGCAACGTCATTCGAAGAGGACCCGGGTTCATCCCCGACTATCTCAGGTACGGCTGCACGTCGCTGGCGCCCCAGAACCAGGTCGGCGGCCTGATCGGCAGCATCGACAAACGGCATGAGGATCAGATCCGCACCCTTCTGCCGCAAGCGTTCGGCATCACGCGCATGCTGCGCGGCCACAGCAATGCGACCGGCATAACCATGCTGCTTGAGCGATTCAATCAGCATCAAGCGCGGATCATTGTGCGTCAGCGCGACCGAAACGATCGGCGTGGCGGCGATCACCCAGCGCGCATTATAGAGTGGCAAATACGCCAGAAAATCCGGATCGGCCATGTCACCGTAAATGGCGGGTATGTTCCGGCGCCGCCAGGCTTGGACATTGTCCGGATCAAAGTCGATAGCCAGGATTTTCAGATTGGCCTCGCTCAGACGTTCGTACATGGCACTGCCGTAACGGCCGAGACCGAACAGGATTACTTCATAGTTCTGCGCGGCCGGCAACTGGGCATCACTCTGGCTGTGCTGCGGAATGCGACGCTCGAAGATATTCAGCCAGTGTTCAAACCAGGCGTACAGTGTGTGTGAATACAGGATCATATAGGTGGAAAGACTGATCGTGATCAAACCAACCAGGGTGACCAGTCCAACGGCGGTGTCATTGACATGACCCAGCGTCAGTCCCATCGCCATAAAGATCAGCGAAAACTCGCTTATCTGTGCAACAGTCAGGCCGGCCAGAAACCCGGTACGCTTGCGATAACCCATGTAGCCCATGATAGCCAGCACAATAAGCGGATTACCGACGAGCACGAACAGCGATAGCAATATCGCTATCCCCGTCTGGCTTCCCATGATTCCGAGATCCAGCTTCGCACCAAGCGCAATGAAGAAAAACAGCAACAGGAAATCGCGCAGACTCCCGAGCCGCGTTGAGATGGCATCGCGATAGTGAGTTGAAGCAAGTGACACGCCCGCCAGCAACCCGCCCAGTTCCTTGCTGAAACCGAGCATATCGGCAGCCGCTGCAAGGCTCGCCGCCCAGGCAATGGCGAAAGTCAACATTAATTCAGGAGAGCGTGCAACCCACTGCATTAAAGGATCGGCCAGATAACGGATGAACAGGCCTGTCACTGCAATCAGCAGTACACCGAAAAACAGGATGTTTAATATATCGAAGAGAGGATCTTCACCTGCAACACCCACACCGAATGCCGATAGCGCGACCATGGCAAGCACAACCACAAGATCCTGGACGATCAGAAAGCCCAGGGCGATGCGACCATGCAGGGAATCGATTTCACGCTTATCCGATAGCAGCTTGACTATGATGATGGTGCTGGAGAACGTCAGCGCGACTGAAATATAAAGACTTGGCAACGGCTCCAGTCCAACCGCCAGACAAATCAGAAAACCGACCGCCGCGGTAAACACAACCTGCCCGAGGCCGGTCGTGAGCGATACCAGGCCTATGGAGCGGATTAAATGCAGATCGAGCTTGAGGCCAACCAGAAACAGCAGTACCGCTACGCCGAGTTCGGACAACAAATCCAGTTCCTCGCCACCGGATACGAAACCGAAAACGGAGGGTCCGGCGACAATGCCGACCACGATGAAGCTTATGACCAGCGGCTGCCGGAACAACATCCCCAGCATCCCGATGAGCGACGCGAGAATCAGCAGTACAGCGAATTCCGTAAATACATTATCCAGTAGCAGATCCATCTCTGTTCACTTGTTTTTTTAAGAGGCTCCAGTGCTGAGCCTGCTCCGGGTGTCGTCAGTATACGTTTGAATCGGCAGGATTTTATAATGGCCTCTGGCGCTCGATAATGCATTTGATTATTATTTACATGTAGCAGAAGTGTCGGGATCAAGTATCCGCCCACATGCGAAGCAGATTTGAATAAACCCGGCTCAGCCGGTCGAATTGCGGGCTCTTGCCGGCCGTTTCAAACGATTGACGCCGGGCCGTATCAAGCTCCAGCAGCACTTCCCGCTGTTCGGCGCGGCGTATCAGACTTTGTATCCAGGTGACAGCCACTTGTCGCTCGCCGCGAGTGACCGGTGTGACCCGATGCAGGGTATTGGCCGGATAGACCAGCGCCTGACCGGCTTCGAGCTTGTAACCCTGTTCGCCGGCACTGGTTTCGATAATCAATTCACCGCCTTCGTAATCGGCCGCGTGATTCAGAAATACGGTTACAGCAATATCGGCGCGCACAGCCGGCTGGCCCATGATGGCATCATTCACGTGGGATCCGTAGTCCATCGAGTCACGGTAGCGTGCAAACACGCAGTGGCGAATGTGATACGGCAGGCAGGCTGCCTGAAACAGCACATGATTGCTCATGGCCTGGTGGATGATGCGATCGGCCTGTTCGGTTGCCGGTTCAGCCGGATTTGCCTGTTCGTTGTGCTTGACCTGCAGTGCATGCCAGCCCGCGGTCTGGCGCCCCGAGGCGTATGGCACAGTTGTCAGCAATTGCTGAACCTGCTTGAGTTCATCGGTTTGCAGCAGGCGGTCAATACACAGAATCATTGAAAAACCCTGAGATCAATCACGTTATTACTTGATAACACTGAACAGGAGCTTACTGGATGTCGATCTCGAAAACCAAAATCTGGATAGGACTGGGAGCTTTTGTACTGAGCGCTAATAGCCCCAGTCTGTAATCGCAATCGATTCTGCACCTGCGCAGCAAGACGCACCAACCTCTTCACTCGCACCGGCCTATCTCAATGGCGCCTCTCTGACACTGGCGAGTCTGACCGGAGAGGGAGGCGAAGGTGGTGAAGCCGGCAGGCTTTTGCCGAGGCTTTTCCCGACAATCCGGTGACCAATAACAATAACCTGGTGAATGCGCTGGCTACCTACGAACGCACGCTGATGTCTCCGCAAACACGCTTCGATCTCTGGGTGGCGGGCGAAGAGACACTGTCAGAGGATGAGCAGCGCGGTTTCCTCCTGTTCACCGGCAAGGCCAACTGCGTGGCCTGCCACAGCGGCTGGTCGTTCACCGACCATGCTTTTCACGATATCGGTCTGCCGGGCGATGACCCCGGTCGTGGCTGGATACTCGGTCTGGACGGCGCCCTGAATGCCTTCAAGACACCGACGCTGCGTGACATCGGCCGGCGTGCCCCTTATATGCATAACGGTTCGCTGGGCGATCTTCCGGCCGTAATAAGGCATTACGAATCCGGTTTCATTCAGCGCCCTACTCTTTCGACAGATATGCAGTCATTCAATCTGACCGAACAGGAAACAGAGGATCTGATCGCTTTTCTGCATACGCTCGACAGCCAGGGGACAATTGATACGACACCCGCTGTCAAGGCAAAAACCGAATCACGAGTTACCGCCCCGGCCCGGCATACACTGAGAATCCCGCAACGGGACAAGTCATTCCGGCCGACGCATATCGCCATCGACGCCGGTCAGACCGTCAAGATACTCAATGATGACAAGCGCACGCATAACATCCGTATTCACGATCCGAATCTGGAATACAACAGTGGTGCCCAGGAGCCGGGCGAGACTATCGACATCACCTTTGAAGAAACCGGACGCTATTACGCCTTCTGTGGCATTCATCCGAAGATGCGTCTGATTGTCGATGTCGAAGGCAATGGCGACGGGGGTCTGCAGCAATCCGTACAGAAAGGTGAAAAACAGGAAAAACAGAGAATAAAAAGTTACCCGTGCAGATCCGGGTCTCAGCCTCCGCATTTTGGGGACAACGCTGCGACTAAAAACACAGAAGCCCGCTGTTAGCGGGCTTCTGTGTTAAGTCTCGCGTTGGTAGCGGGGGCAGGATTTGAACCTGCGACCTTCGGGTTATGAGCCCGACGAGCTGCCAGACTGCTCCACCCCGCATCTGTTTTGAGGTGGCGCAGTTTACTGTCTGGTGGACACGATTTCAAGGAACCTAAGGCGTGGGTGGTGACTCAGTCTGTCATTTCGAGCGCTAGCGAGAAATCTCTCTGTATCATAATTGCGAGATTTCTCAGTCACTTCGTTCCTTCGAAATGACAGAATCATAATATGCAGATTTCAAAGTGCGCCGCTACTCAGACATGCGCCGAATGCAGCCTTACGGGCAGACGCCTGGCGCCCCAGTGACCGGCACGGGTCTCGAAACGACCGGGTAGCGGCGTCTGGCAGACTTCACAGCGTCCCTGTGCATCGAGGTGCCATTGACCCAGTTCGTACCAGTCCCGTTCGATCAACAGTGCACCGCAACCGCTGCAGTAGGTACTGCTGCCGGTACGATCGTGTACGTTGCCGGTATAGACATAATGCAGACCGACACACCTGGCGATCTCGCGTGCCCGGCTCAGGGTGGCCGGCGGCGTATGCGCCTTGTCCCGCATCTTCCAGTCTGGATGGAATGCAGTGAAATGCAGCGGCACGTCCGGCCCGAGATGCTCCATAATCCACTGACTTTCGGCCTCGATTTCGGCGTCGCTGTCATTTTCATCCGGGATCAACAAAGTCGTGATCTCGAACCAGACAGAGGTTTCGTGCTTGAGATATTCAAGCGTCTCCAGTACCGGCTGCAGCTTGCTGCCGGTAATTTTCTTGTAAAAGCGCTCGGTAAAGGCCTTCAAGTCGATATTGGCCGCGTCCATGTAACGATAGAATTCAGCGCGCGGTTCCGGACACACATAACCCGCACTGACCGCGACGGCATTGATACCGGCTTCATGACAGGCCTGGGCCACGTCAATCGCATATTCGTGAAAGATCACCGGGTCATTGTAGGTAAAGGCGATACTGCGACAACCGAGTTCGTGCGCTGCCATCGCCAGGCGCTCGGGCGAGGCCTCATCCGCCAGGGTATCGATCTCACGTGACTTACTGATATCCCAGTTCTGGCAGAACTTGCAGGCCAGGTTGCAGCCGGCTGTGCCGAATGACAGCACCGGCGTGCCCGGCAGGAAATGATTCAGGGGTTTTTTCTCAATCGGATCGACACAGAAACCACTTGAGCGGCCGTAGGTCGTCAGCACAATCTGGTCGTCTTCACAGGCGCGCACAAAGCACAGACCACGCTGACCTGTTTTCAGCTTGCATGCGCGCGGACAGACATCGCACTGTATCCGCCCATCGTCGAGGCGGTGCCAGTATTGAGTGGGAACGGTGGATTGCATATCTTGGTCTGCAGAGTCGGACTTTACTACCTATAATTTAGACCAGTTTTCATTGTTATGGTGTCATGGTCCCCGGGTTCCACGCCAGCGAAGTTCGTCCCACCGCTGTAGCCGGCTTTTTCTATCCGGCCGAAGCCGACGACCTGCGGGCCGCCATCAACTACTATCTGTCACGTACCGCTCCGACAGACAGTGAACCCAAAGCCATCATCGCGCCACATGCCGGCTATATCTATTCCGGGCCGGTCGCGGCATCGGCGTATGCCGGCTGGCGTAACCTGGATACGCGCGTCAACCGTATAGTCTTACTGGGACCGGCCCACCAGGTGTATTTTCAGGGCATGGCTTTGCCCTCGGTTGCGGCTTTCGAGACACCGCTGGGCGAGATCCCTGTCGACGCGGGGGCCAGTGCTCAGCTGACCGGCCAGGCCGGGATCCGGGTTGACGATGCACCTCATGCCCAGGAACACAGCCTCGAAGTGCAACTGCCTTTTCTACAGGTGCTGTTCCCGGATTTTGAACTGGTACCCATTGTTGTTGGCGATTGTCCGGCCGCACAGATCGCCGAGGCGCTGGCCCTGCTCTGGGGCGGCGAAGAAACACGGATCGTGGTCAGTTCCGATCTCAGCCACTACCATGGTTACGAAGCCGCACGCGATATCGATGCCGCGACCGGCGCCGCCATCTGTGCGCTCGAAGCCGAGGCCATCAGTCCGGAGCAGGCCTGCGGCTGTATGCCGGTACGAGGTCTGTTGCATTATGCCCGTGGCCATGGTCTGCATATCACCGAACTTGATCGGCGCAATTCCGGCGATACCGCGGGTCCGCGTGACCGGGTCGTCGGTTATGGCGCTTATGCCGTGCATGCATGAATCCATTACGAACAGCTAACGACAGCACTGCCGCTGACGATAAGGCGTTACTGACAATCGCCCGGGGCAGCATTCGGTACGGACTGGAATTCCATGATCTGCAGTTGCCGGAGTCGGACCATTATCCGGCAGGCTGGTATGCACCGCGCGCCACGTTCGTGACACTAATACAGAACGGTCATTTGCGTGGCTGTATCGGCACCACGGAGGCCACTGATCCACTGGTCGTCAGCGTCGCCAGAAATGCCTATACCGCCGCCTTCCATGATCCTCGCTTCGCGCCGCTGACCACCGTTGAATATGATGCGCTGAAAATCAGCCTGTCGCTGCTGACAGAGCCGGAACCGTTGGTCTTTGAAACAGAGGTTGAATTGCTGGCACAGTTGAACGCCGGACGCGACGGACTGATCATTGAATACGGCTATCAACGCGCAACCTTCCTGCCTTCGGTCTGGGAGAGTTTGCTGGAACCGGAAGACTTTCTGCTGGCACTCAAGCGCAAAGCCAACCTGCCGGAAGACGCATGTCCCGAGCGCGCCTGGCGCTATACCACCGAATCGATCAGCGAGGCGTAGTCGCCGCCGTTTCACCCTGCAACTGACGTGCATTCCGGCGTGCATTCTCGGCGGCGTCATCCTGTCCGAGCGCACTGTATGCCCGCGCGATCAATTCCCAGTTACCGGCCATCAGCCGGCGGTCGCCCGAGGCCAGCGTATTGGATTTATTCGCCAGATCGATGGCCGCCTGATAACTGCCCTGTTGCAGTCGCAGTACACCCAGGCGATGCCAGAGCCAGGGGTTTTTGGGCTCAATGCGTAATGCCCGTTCAAGACTGGCCGCGGCTTGTTCACCCTGACCGGCGGCAGCCTGTTCGCGGGCCGTGTCAAGTAATGCGACTACCGCCGGACTTGCAGTCGGCTGCTTCTGCTGTGGCTTCGGAGCCTGAACCGGCGCTTCGTCACGTTCCCGATCGGATGTCGGTGGGGGCAACTCTTCAATCACCGGCGGCGGAATTCGGGATTCAAGCGGCGCCTGATCGGAAGGTGGTTGTGGCGCTCGTCGTTCGACCGGCACCCGATCCTGCGAAGGGCCGAAGGAACAGGCCGTGGTAAATGCAACGAGACTCAGAATGCTACAGCGAATGAAATTTTCCAGCATAGGCTGTAATGATACATGAATCTGATATATGAATCCGTCAGGCAATGACCTCCCGGCGGTCAGTTCCAGCTACAACGGCGGAGTGGGCACGCGGCGCCGTTCCTCAAATCGATCAGATTCCCGGCACGGCTGATAGCCCTCAGGCAGGTATGGCAGGATGAACGGGAAAGCTGATGCCCGCGGGCATTCTTCATCGGTACGCTGGCCGTTCAGTACTTTCTGCCAGCGTACATTATCCGGCGGCGTCAGTGTCAAAGGCTGCGGCTTGAGACCCAGCATAATATCAGTCCAGACTTGCAGCGCGCCGCTGGCACCGGTCAGTCCGGTCGGTTTATTATCATCACGGCCGACCCAGACCACTGCGAGCTTATCGCTGCCGAAGCCTGCAAACCAGCTGTCACGCAGATCGTCGGTGGTACCGGTCTTGCCCGCGAGCGGCAGGTAATTCGGCAGGCGTGCCGCTGCTGCGCGCGCCGTTCCCCGTTCTACAACCTGAGTCATCAGAAATGTTGTCAGATAGGTGGCTGCGCTCGGCAAAACCTGATCGACCGCCAGCGGATAACGGCTTAACGGCTCACCATTCTGATCCAGTACGGCGAGAATCGATTTCAGGGGTGTACGGAAGCCACCGCCGGCCAGGATCTGATAGATTTGGGTTACCTGCAGTGGTGACATCTCCACGGACCCCAGCATCAGCGAAGGATAATGCGGCACGGATAATCCCGGCAGTGTGGTCTCCACGGTCTTGGCGACACGGTCCACACCCAGTTCAAGTCCCAGATTAACGGTCGCCAGATTGTAGGAATGTGCCAGTGCCCGATACATGGGCACCTGACCATGCAGTTCGCGGTCGTAGTTCTGCGGTGTCCACTCGCCACCGCTGCGCTGCGGCACACGCACAGGAGAATCCGACAACGGTGTGAGAACGTTGTAGCGTTCCGGTTCTGCCAGTGCAGTAAGATAGACGAGTGGCTTCACCAGAGAACCGATAGGCCGTGCCGCATCCAGTGCCCGATTGAATCCGAAAGCTGCATCACCGCGCTGACCGACGAGTGCCGTCACTTCCCCGGTATCCACACTGGCAACAATTGCAGTACCCTGCAGTTCACTGCTGCGTTCATTGTTCTTTTCCAGATCTGCCAGACGCCGTTTCAGCGCTTCCATGACCACATGCTGTTGCACTGGATCGAGTGTCGTGAAGATACGCAGTCCTTCATTGCGCAGATCCTCATTGTCATATTCGCGGTGCAGCTGCCGCCGTACCAGGTCGCTAAATGCCGGATAGCGATCCGACGTCCAGCCCGGTACACGACTGATTTTGAGCGGCACCTGCTTAAGTTCCCTGGTGCGTGCCTCTGTCAGAAAATCCTGCTGCAGCATCAGATCAAATACCAGATTACGGCGATCGCGTGCCCGTTCCGGATGACGCCGTGGATTGTAATAAGAGGCGCCGCGCACCAAACCAACCAACAGCGCCAGCTGATCCGTTGTGAGTTCAGTGAGTGGTCGCCGGAAATAAAATTCAGCCGCCAGCCCGAAGCCATGGATGGAATTGCCACCCTGCTGCCCCAGATAGACTTCGTTCAGATACGCTTCGAGAATAGCCTGCTTGCTGTAATGTGCCTCGAGCAGTAACGCCATTACTGCTTCGTTGATCTTGCGCCACCAGCTGCGTTCCTGGGTCAGATAAAAATTCTTGACCAACTGCTGAGTCAGTGTGCTGCCACCCTGAACAATCCCTCCGGCGCGCAGGTTGGCCCAGGCAGCGCGGGCAATTGCATAGAGATCGATACCATAATGGCTATAAAAATTTTGATCCTCTACTGCGATGAGCGCCTCGATCAATGCCTCCGGCGCTTGCTCGAACCGGATCAATATCCGGTCTTCATGATGTTCCGGATAGATCTTGCCAATTACCTGTGGCTCCAGGCGTACCAGCGGCACGGCTTTGCCGCTGATATCAGTCAACTTTGCAATACGGCCGCCATTGAAACGTATCAACAGGCGACGCGATGGTTCCTCGCCATCCCAGAATTTGAAGGTGCGCGTATAGACGCTGACGCGGCTATCACTGACTGCATATTCGCCGGGATCCCCGGCCTGTTTACCACGCCCGTAACCCAGCGCTTCGAGTTCCCGCAGCAGATCGTCACGTCCCAGATCAGCACCGGTATAAAGATCCAGGGGCCGGGCATAAACACGCGCCGGCAATGCCCAGCGTTTACCTTCAAATGCGGTGCGCACCTCACGATCCAGCCAGGCTACATAGACGGCCGCTATCGCCAGAAGAACCGTCAGACACAATAACCAGAATCCGAAGCGTGATCGCCGACGAGATCGTTTCTTGCGCTGCTTGCGTCGTTTTGCCATCCGAAATTCAACCAAACATCAAATAACAGGCAACCATACTGGGGTGTCAGAAATTCGACAGTTATAACGATTAAAAATATCCGGGAGAAATGAAAAGGGCCCCATAATCATGGGGCCCATATAGTAAAAGCGGCTGCTACCGGCAACCGGCCCTAGAGCTGGTCTGTAATGGCCAGTTTCCTGACCAGCTTACGCCGCTGCTCCTTGCGGGCCTTGATCACCGCCTGCGCCTTGCGCCGGCGGATTTGATCACTTTGTGCCGGTGTTCGGCCACTGCGGCTTACTTTTTTTTCGTACGCCGCTTGGCCTTCTTCTTTGCAGCCTTTTTCTTGGCCTTCTTCTTGGTCACCTTTTTCTTGGAGACCTTGCGTCTGGCCTTTTTCTTTGCAGCTTTTTTCTTGGCTTTTTTCTTAGCCGTTTTCTTTTTGGCTTTCTTCTTTGAAGCCTTTTTCTTGGCTGCCTTCTTCTTGGCGGCCTTCTTCTTAGCGGTTACTTTCCTTCTAGCTGCCGTCTTCTTCTTGGCAGCTGTCTTCTTACGACGAGTTGAGGTCTTCTTTCTCATTGCCATAGATTGACTCCCCATTTGAACCTGATTTTAGGTTAAGTCCTGTTTAGCTACAGCAAATTTAAAACAGAACTCGCAACTTATTATAGTAATCTTTTTTTAATTTTCGAATTTTTTTTGCAATTTTTTTTGATAAAGCAATAACACACAAGCAGCTTTGATGGATCAAAATTGAAATGTGCACGTTTTCGTTGGGGCTGTATGTCGATCGATTCAAGCGTTTGAGGCGGCCTGATCCAATGCTGTAAGCAGGTCCCTTTTAACCTGTTCCACCGACTGCATGCCGTCGATTTCAATATAACGTGGAGCATTTTCAGAGCCTTTTTCAGCCTGTTTCTGATAGTACTCAACCAGTGGCTCGGTCTGCTCATGATAGACTTTCAGACGCTTTCGCACGGTCTCTTCCTTATCATCGTCACGCTGAATCAGCGGTTCACCGGTCACGTCATCACGGCCTGCCTGCTGTGGTGGATTGAACTCGACATGGTAGGTGCGGCCCGAAGCTGGATGGACACGCCGTCCGCTCATGCGACGGATGATGACCTCGTCATCGGTCTTCAGCTCGACGACGTAATCGATATCAATACCAGCCTGCTGCATACCCTCGGCCTGGGCAATTGTGCGTGGAAAACCATCCATGAGGTAGCCATTCCGGCAGTCTGGTTGCTGCACCCGTTCCTGCACCAGCGCCAGAATCAAATCATCCGAAACCAGTTTGCCAGCATCCATGATCTGCTTTGCCTGCTGGCCGAGTTCTGTACCCGCCTTGACAGCGGCACGCAACATATCGCCCGTGGAAATTTGCGGTATACCAAAATGTTCCTGGATATAGGCTGCCTGAGTGCCCTTGCCGGCGCCCGGCGGTCCGAGCAGAATAGTTTTCACTGCGAATTCTCCTTGTATATTGCTGAAAAATAAGGGTATGTTATTGAATCAATTTTATTTAATCATGCGAGCGGCAAAGTGAAAATTGAAATAGAAACCGGCTCGGACAACCGCATAAAGTTCTACGGTCCTGGCGAGTTGATTATCAATGAGTCGCGCTACACAGCAAGTCTGATCCTAACTCCGCAACACATTATTTCTGACTGGCCACCACAACGCTTCACCGAACTGGAACCGGAACATTTCGAACCTTTCATCACCATACAACCGGAAGTAGTCATCGTCGGCACCGGTAACAGCCTGCGCTTTCCCTCTGCAGAGACGCTCAATCCTCTGATCGCGCACGAACTGGGCTATGAAATCATGGATACCGGCGCGGCCTGCCGCTGCTACAACATCCTGATGACGGAGGGTCGTAACGTCGCCGCGGCCCTGCTGATGATTGAACCGGGTGAATAGCAGACAGCTAATAGCGGGCATCTCCTTCCCGGCCCTGACGCACGCGGATTGCAATGCTGTCAGCTACGGCCTATCGGCTTTCAGCGCTCTGAAAACAGTGCTTCAATAGAGAATCCCTCGCGCTCAAGTATATGCCGTAAACGCTTGATAGCCTCGATCTGAATCTGGCGCACCCGTTCACGGGTCACACCGAGTTCATTGCCGATTTCTTCCAGGGTGGCTACTTCGCACCCGTGCAGACCGAAACGGTGCTCTACGACGGCACATTGCTTTTCAGTCAACTGCGATAACCAGGTATCTATGTGTCGCTGAATGTCGCTATTCTGCAACAGCAACGAGGGATCCAGATTGTGTTCATCCGGTATCGTGTCGAGCAGCGACTTGTCCGAATCGGGGCCGGCCGGCGTATCAACCGAAGTGACACGCTCGTTCAAACCGAGCATACGCTTGACCTCATTGATAGGCCGATCCAGCATCTCGGCAACGTCCTCGGGACTGGGTTCACGATCGAGCTGCTGCGCCAACTTACGCGCCGCACGCAAGTATATGTTGATCTCCTTAACGATATGGATGGGCAGGCGCACGGTACGGGTCTGATTCATCAGAGCGCGTTCAATCGTCTGCCGGATCCACCAGGTCGCATAGGTGGAAAAGCGGAATCCCTTTTCCGGATCAAATTTCTCGACAGCGCGAATCAGTCCCAGATTGCCCTCCTCGATTAAATCCAGCAACGCCAGGCCCCTGTTCATATAGCGACGTGCGATTTTGACGACCAGCCTGAGGTTGCTCTCGATCATACGCCGGCGTGCAGCCTGATCGCCCTTGCGCGCCAAACGACCGTAATAAACCTCTTCTTCGGCAGTCAGAAGCGGTGAAAAACCGATCTCGCTGAGATACAGACGGGTAGCATCCAGTTCGCCTTCGGGGATGGTGCCGGCGGTGTAACCGGTATTGCCGCCGGCTGGTACGGCAGTTTCTTCATCAGCTTCGGCAACACTCGCAGTATCGGCTTCTTCATTGCCGTCTTCGATATCCGGGTAATCTGCGTCGAGATAGTCCGAGGTATTTTCTTCCTCGCCGCTCTGATTTTCCTTGGAATCGACGGGAATCATCGGCAAGCGGAAATCAACGAGTCGGATTAACCCTGCCGTTGCGGCAGATGCTTGAGCGGATCGATCGGCTGACCGTTACGCCGGATTTCGAAATGCAGGGCGGCACGTCCGTCAGCACCTGTTCCCATGGTGGCAATCTGTTGGCCGCTTGTGACACTGTCACCTTCATTCACGAGCAGTTCGCTATTGTGCGCATAGGCACTGAGGTAGGTATCATTATGCTTGATGATAATAAGCTTTCCATAACCGATAAGTCCACTCCCGCTATACACGACCTGGCCCGGCGCAGCGGCCTGAATCGGCTGACCGACACGGCCACTGAGTTTGATGCCTTTTTCCGCGGTTGGTGATTGCATCCGTATCAGCGATCCCTTAGTCGGCCATTGCCACGTAATCGGCCCCTTGGGGAGAGATTCAGCAGGCGCTGATGGAGTCTCAGCGGGCTTGCGCATTGCAATGTCTGTATCCGTTGCGTGTGGTGGCCCTGGTTTCGGCGCATCAGTTTTGCGTGCCGTTGTATCTATGGGTGGTGAGGGCATCGTTCTGGGTAATGGCGGCGACGGTACCGTACCCGGCGGCTTGCCGGTATTCGGCGCAGATTTCGGTAATGGCGCTGACGGGCTATCTGATCGTGAGGCTGCTTTGCTACGCGTGACGGCAGCCGATGGCTGCCTGGCAGGCTGTGCCGGTGCCTGCAATCGGATCCGATCACCCGGATAGATAGTGTATGGCGCCCGTATGTCATTCCACTGCGCCACATCGCGGTAATCGAGGCCGTAGCGCCAGGCAATCGCATACAGCGTATCGCCGCGGCTGACTCTATACTCACCACTTTCAGGAACAGGGGCGGGACCGGGTGCCTTGCTTGCCGAAGGTGTTGTTCTGGTCACCGGATCAGTCACCGGCGCGTATCCACCACCACAGCCGGTCAAGACAAGAATAAACATACCCACTGCCAATCGACAACGCAGTGCCTCCATCATCCCTGCTGTCATTCAGACTACCCCTTTCAACATCGGCACAAAACTCACCATATCGAGTGAGGCCTCTTCATATCCGTCATGTGTGCGGGTTACGGCCAGCAGTTTCTGTGCACCGGCATGCCCGACCGGAATCAACAGACGTCCACCTACGGCGAGCTGCTCGAGCAGCGTCTGCGGAATGCCGACCGGCGCAGCGGCCACCAGAATGCCATCATACGGTCCCTGTTCCGGCCAGCCCAGATTACCATCGCCGTGTTTGGTGCGTATATTACGCAGACGCAGCGCATGAAAATGCTCCCGCGCCCGATCCAGCAAGGCGCTGATACGTTCGATGCTGTAAACACGCTCCACCAGATGCGCCAGTATCACCGTCTGGTAACCACAGCCGGTGCCGATCTCGAGCACCCGCGCCATATTTTCTCCCTGGAATAGTGCTTCAGTCATGCGCGCCACGATATAAGGCTGTGAAATCGTCTGACTGTAACCGATCGGCAACGCCGTGTTTTCATAGGCACGGCTGGCCAGCGCTTCATCCACAAAAATATGACGCGGGATGCTGCGCATGGCCTGCAGGATCCGTTCATCCCGGATACCCATTTCGCGCAGGCGCTCGATCAGGCGATCCCGGGCCCGCTGTGAGGTCATGCCGATGCCGTTAAAGCGTTTATTCATGCACATCCATTTCGTTCAGCCACGCCGCCAGCGAATCCATGTAATTGAACCGGGTCAGATCAACCTGTATCGGTGTAATCGACACGCTGCCTTGACGCACGGCATGAAAATCAGTTCCCGGGCCGGCATCCTCCTCGCGTCCGACCGGCCCGACCCAGTAAATAGCGTGACCGCGCGGATCTGTTGTACGGATCGCGGGTTCGGATTTATGGCGATGCCCAAGCCGGGTGACTTCGAAACCGGCCAGCGATGAATAGGAACGATCAGGAATATTGACGTTCAGCAGCACATCAGTGGCCAACGGCCAGTCCTGTAGATGACCGATCAACTTCAACATCACCTGTACGGCGGTTTCATAGTACTGTGGACTTTCGCCTGCCAGCGACACTGCGATCGCCGGTACGCCCAGAAAGCGGGCCTCCATGGCAGCGGCAACGGTGCCGGAATAGAGTACATCATCACCCAGGTTAGCGCCGTTGTTGATGCCACTGACGACCATGTCCGGCTCTTCTTCCAATAATCCTGTTATTGCGAGGTGCACGCAATCAGTTGGCGTACCGTTGACATAGATGAAGCCATTGGGCGCCGTCTGCGGGCGAATCGGCTGATCCAGCGTCAGAGAGTTGCTGGCGCCGCTGCGATCCCGATCCGGCGCCACAACCGTAATGCGTCCGAGCGACTGCAGAGCCTCGGCCAGATAACCGAGCCCGGGCGCCTGATAACCGTCATCGTTGCTTAGCAGGAAATGCATCTCTGGGCAGGTCTATTTAGTCATCAACCTGCTGCATACTTCAGCAGGCCAGCATGGATATTCTGCCTTGTCTGTGCCGCCCGGAAAATCCCCGGGTGGATTGAGCAGGCATTTACGAATGCGCAGGCATCACGCCGAGTAAAAATTCCAGCAATGCCTTCTGCGCATGCAGACGGTTACCTGCCTCTTCCCAGACCATGCTCTGTTCACCATCGATAACCTGGGCAGTTACCTCTTCGCCACGATGAGCAGGCAGACAGTGCATAAAAATGGCATCCGGTTTCGCATGTTGCATCAATTGCTCGTTTACCTGGTAGCGGCTGAACGGTCGGGCTCGCGATTCGGCTTCCCGTTCCTGACCCATGCTGGCCCAGACATCCGTTACAACGATATCGGCCTCAGTCACCGCAGTCACGGGATCAGTCGTCAGCATCACATGCTGGCCCGCTTGTTCGACACGGTCCGCTGCCGGCGCATAGGCAGCCGGCGTGGCAATATGCAGCTTGAAATCCAGCAGGCAGGCGGCATTGATATAGGAATTGCACATGTTATTGCCGTCGCCGAGCCAGGCTACAGTACAGCCCTGAATCGTACCGCGCAATTCATACCAGGTCAGCAAATCCGCCAGCAATTGACAGGGATGCAAAGCATCCGAAAGCCCGTTAATGACCGGAACCTCTGAATACGCTGCCAGTTTCTCGACCATGGCGTGTTCGTATGTTCGCAGCATGATGCAGTCCACCATGCGCGACAGAACACGCGCGGTATCTTCAATCGCCTCACCACGGCCAATCTGTGAAGAATCCGGTGACAGATAAATAGCATGGCCACCGAGCTGCGCCATGGCCGTTTCAAATGATACCCGCGTGCGTGTCGAGGACTTCTCGAAAATCATCGCCAATACCCGACCGGGCAGTGACTGATGGACAGTACCGCTACGAACTTCCGCTTTGAGTTCGATGGCGCGCTGGATGACGCGCTCCAGCTCGTTGCGGTTGAGATCGGTCAAACTCAGAAAATGTCTTACTGACATAATGGACGGTCTCAGTGCCTGAGAAAATCACGCACGATCTTACTGACGCCGGTCACAATCTGATCGACCTCGTCATCGCGCAGTATCAGGGGCGGCAGCAGACGCACGACGTTGCCGGCGGTCACATTGATCAGCAGCCGCTGCTCCAGTGCTGCATTCACCAGGGACTGGCACGGCTGATTCAGCTCTATGCCGATCATCAGACCTTTACCGCGAATTTCAACCACCCCCGGCTGGCCGGCAAGCTGCTCCGTCAACCCATCCAGAATCCGGCTGCCCAGTACTGCCGCACGATCGAATAGCCGATCACGCTCAATAATCTCAATCACGCTCAGGGCCGCCCGTGCGGCAAACGGATTGCCGCCGAAGGTGGAACCGTGACTGCCCGGCTGGAACAGTTCGGCCGCCGGACCGCCGGCGAGGCAGGCGCCGATGGGAATACCGTTGCCCAGAGCCTTGGCCAGCGCCATTACGTCCGGACGAACGGCTTCGTGCTGACAGGCAAACCAACACCCCGTGCGGGCCATGCCGGTCTGCACTTCGTCTAGCATCAGCAGCCACTCATGCGCATCACACAATTCGCGCAAGGACTGCAGGTAGCCCGGTGGCGGAATCCGGATGCCGCCCTCACCCTGCACCGGCTCGACCAGGATAGCTACAATACCGGGATATTCTGCCGCTGCCCGTTCGATCGCGTCGATGTCACCATAGGCAACCCGAACGAAGCCCTGAACCAGCGGCGTGAAACCCGCCTGAATGCGGGCACTGCCGGTCGCGCTCAATGTCGCCATTGTGCGGCCGTGAAACGCCTGCTCCATGACAATAATACGGGGCTTGTCGATATCGCGCCGATGACCATACAGGCGCGCCAGTTTGATCGCCGCCTCATTGGCCTCGGCACCGGAGTTACAGAAGAACGCCTTGTCCATACCGGCGAGCCGGATCAGCCGCTCTCCCACTTGCTGCTGCAGCGGTATGCGATACAGATTAGAGGTATGCACCAGACGCTGAGCCTGTGCGGCAAGCACTTCAGCGATCTCGGGATGCGCATGGCCGAGACCGCATACTGCGATGCCACTCAAGGCATCGAGGTAAGCATGACCGTTCTGATCATATAACCAGGCGCCGCTGCCGCGCTCAAAAGCGACAGGCAACGATTGATAGCAACGCATCAAGGCGGAGGTTGATTGTGTTTGGTTGTTCGATTCATTCACTATTTAACATTCCCGTGCCCAGAATAACGAAGCCCGGCCAGGTAGATGGCCGGGCTTGCGCAACAGCGGCTGGACCAGCGTCTAGAACGGCAAGCCGTGCGACGCCGCTCCCATGAATAACAACATCGGTATGGACATCAGCGTATTCGAGCGTGACGCCAGAAAGGCGGTCCGCTTGGCCACGGCTTTTTCGTCATCACTGGCCTGAACCATACCCAGTACTTTTTTCTGATTGGGCCAGATCAGCACCCAGACATTGAACAGCATGATCGTGCCCAGCCAGGCACCCATGCCGATCGTAGTGGCATACAGACGCTCGGTGGAATCCAGCGTCAGACCGAGCGCAAATGCATTCCAGAACATTCCATTATGCGCCAGATAGGCGGCGCCGGACAGCCATGTCACCACAGCCGCCCAGCGAAACCACACCAGCGCCAGCGGCGCGACGTACTTGCCGATAGCCGCAGGGCCGGGGCCGTCTTTGTCTGCCATGGCTTTTGCCTGGGCCGGCACCTGAACAAAATTGAAATAATACAACAGGCCGATCCATGTGACACCGGCCAGATAGTGCAGCAAGCGGATTAGTGCAGCGATTTCCATTGGTATTGTCCCCTATCGTTATGTCTCGTGGGCTTTGCAGGACTCAGACACCAGCAATGGCATTCACAATGACAATCAGAATCGCAGTCAGGACAATACCGGCGATAATGGTTCCCCAGATGGAATTCAGTGGATTCATCAGTCGTCACCCCCAAGCCGATTCATGTTTTCAATATTGAACCACTTCAACCACTTATACATTCCAATTCAACAACTTAAATAGATCACCCCTTTAATTATAGTGCCTGATGAGGCAGCTTTCATCATTGAAGAGTGGAGATGTTCAACATTCCGCGCCAGCCCGGGCCAGGAGCGGCGGGACTACCAATGAGGAGATGTCAGGCGCGGCGAATAACCGGCGCCTGACACTGCCTCGCCGGACGACCGGGTTCAGCCGCCGAAATTGCGCGCGCTGAAATCCCAGTTCACGATGTTCCAGAATGCCTCCAGATATTTCGGCCGGGCATTCCGGTAATCGATGTAATAGGCGTGTTCCCAGACATCGCAGGTCAGAAGCGGTTTCAGATCCTGCTGCATGGGATTGTCGGCATCATCGGTATTGACGATCTCCAGAGTACCGTCCTCGTGGGCTACCAGCCAGGTCCAGCCGGAGCCGAAATTACCGACTGCCATGTCAGTGAACTTCTGCCGGAAATCATCGGCGGAGCCGAAGGCGGACTGGATGGCCTTGCCGAGATCACCGGCCGGATCACCGCCGCCTTTCGGCGACAAGGAATTCCAGTAGAAAGTATGATTCCAGACCTGTGCCGCCTGATTAAAAAGCTTGCCGGCGGGTGCCTGGCGGATGATGTCCTCCAGTGACAGATCTTCGTATTCAGTCCCTGGCAACAGGCCGTTCAGCGTCTCAACATAAGTTTTGTGATGCTTGCCGTAGTGATACTCCAGGGTCTCAGCGGATATATAGGGCGCCAATGCATCCTTCGCGTAAGGCAGCTCGGGTAATTTGTGTCTTGCTAACGCTTGTTCCATTATGAACCTCGCATATTGTTTTGGATGCTGGTAAGTCTTGAAGTCAATTTCATTAAGGGGCAGCGAGTATAAATTAGGCAGAACACTGCTCAAAACCCGCTTGTCTATATGGACCCGATAGAACTGTCATTGTTCTCCAGCCGCATCCAGGCAGTATGCGACGAGATGGGCGCGATGCTGCGCTATGCCGCATTCTCCCCCAATATCAAGGATCGGCTCGATTATTCCTGCGCTGTTTTCGATGCCGACGGCCTCCTCTGCGCCCAGGCCGCCCATATTCCCGTGCATCTCGGCAGCATGGCCTACGCCATGCGTGACATCGTCAGTCACTATGACTGGCGGCAGGGCAACATGATGATTCTCAATGATCCCTTTCTGGGCGGCACGCACCTGCCTGATGTCACCATCATCGCGCCTGTCATGCAGGATGGCCGGATTGCGGCTTTTGTCGCCAATCGGGCGCATCACGCCGATATCGGCGCCTCTGCACCGGGATCCATGCCACTTGCAGACCGGCTTGAAGACGAAGGCCTGCTGCTGTCTCCGCAGTGGCTGATGCGCGATGGCGAACTGATACCGGACACCTTTACTGCCATCCTGCGGGCACTCAACAATCCGCGCCAGGCCGAAGCCGATTTCCGCGCCCAGGTGAGTGCCAATCACTGTGGCGTCGCGCGGCTGCAGAGCCTGATCCGGCATGATGGTATGGATGCTTTTAAGCGGGCACTGGCGGCCCTCAACGATTACGCGGAAACACTGGCGCTTGAAGGACTGTCAGCCCTGCCTGATGGAGAGTATGGCTATCAGGATGTCATGGACGACGATGGCTTCGGACAGACCGATATTCCCATCGCTGTCCACATCCGGATACGCAGCGGCCGGGTTGAACTCGATTTCACGGGGACAGCAGCCCAGGCAAACGGCAATATCAACTGTCCCCTGTCCGTTACGGCCGCAGCCGTCTATTACTGTCTGCACTGTCTGATGCCGCCGCAGACACCCGCCTGTGCGGGCAGTTTTCGTCCCATTCATTTTCAAGCGCCGACCGGTTGCCTGGTCAACGCCCGTGCTCCGGCGGCGGTGGCAGCCGGCAATGTCGAGACCAGCACCCGCATCGTCGATGTCATTCTGGGAGCACTGGCACAGGCTGATCCAGAGCGCATTCCGGCCGCCAGCCAGGGCAGCATGAACAATATCGCCATGGGCGGCAGTGGCTGGGATTACTATGAAACCCTGGCCGGTGGAATGGGCGCCGGGGCTCATGGTGGCGGCCTCAACGCAGTGCATAGCCACATGACCAACACGCTGAACACGCCCATCGAAGTCGTGGAAATGCAATACCCGCTGCGCGTGATGCGTTACGCTATCCGCGCCGGCTCCGGCGGCCACGGCCGGCGGCCGGGTGGTGACGGTCTGATCCGGGAATACCGCTTCCTTGAGCCGGCCCAAGTGACGCTGCTGACCGAGCGACGTCGTCATCAACCCTGGGGACTGGCTGGCGGCGGAACCGGGGCCACTGGCATGAATTGTCTGAATAATCAGCAACTGCCCGGCAAAGTCAGCCTGAAGGCTCACACCGATGATTACTTATCCATTGCCACACCCGGCGGCGGTGGCTGGGGAAGCAGCTGAGAGACGCATCCAGCTCCCGGAACCTGTATCACAACACTTGTCCCCGCCTGTGAGCGAGATACGAAAGACAAAGGACGGGACATATTGCCGGCTGAATTTGATACAATTGAATTGTAAAGTTAGCAGCATCAGCACAAGAGGTTTCACCTATGGACGTCATGGAACAAATCAAGCAGGCAATTGAAAACAATCCCGTCGTCATTTTCATGAAAGGCACGCCGGATTTACCGCAGTGTGGTTTTTCCATGCGGACTGCCGAGGCTCTGAAAGCCTGTAATGTAGAATTCGCCTATGTCGATATCCTGGCACAACCGGAGATACGTGCCAGCCTGCCGCAGTATTCCCACTGGCCGACCTTCCCGCAGGTCTTTGTCAACGGCGAACTGATTGGTGGCTGCGATATTACGCTGGAACTGTATGAGAAGGGCGATCTGCAGCAAATGGTAACGAGCGCTGCCGGAAAACAGGAAACCGCTGCTGACAGCTAGCGAGTTTCACCGGATTGTTGTGCATTACCGTTTTGTCCTGCCAGCTGCCGCCACAGACAGACCCCACCGCTGTTACGCTCCAGTTCGTCGAGACGGCGCTCGTGAGCTTCGATTTCGGATGCGGGAACTTCCATCAGCTTGAGCGGCGGCCGCTCCATAATCATTAGACGCCGACCATCAGTCCCCATTGAGCCCGACTGGGCCATCAGACCCAGATCTTCCTGACCACTGGTCATGGCCAGGTAAACATCAAGCAGAATTCCGGCATCCAGCAAAGCGCCATGCCACTGACGCTGGGAATTATCGATGGCGTAACGTCTGCACAATTCATCCAGACTGTTGCGTTTGCCGGGATGCATACTACGCGCAAGCGCCAGTGTATCGACAATACGGCAAAAATCCTCGACCTGACCCCAGTCCGGACCGAGCCGTTTCAGCTCGGCATTCAGGAAGGCCACATCAAACGGCGCGTTATGGATAATCAGTTCGGCGTCGCGCACGAACTCAATGAAATCATGTGCAATATCGCCGAAACGGGGTTTGTCAGCCAGAAAATCATTACTGATGCCGTGCACGTCAAATGCGCCTTCATCAACGGCGCGTTCCGGGTTCAGATACTGATGATACTGCCGTTCGGTGTGGCGGCGATTTTTGATTTCCACACAACCGATTTCAATAATGCGATGCCCCTGGGAGGGTTCCAGGCCGGTGGTTTCGGTATCAAGTACAATCTGGCGCATCTTTATCGTCCCTCGTCGCTCGTGAAGTGTGAAGTGTGAAGTGTGAAGTGTGAAGTGTGAAGTGAAATTGGAAACGGCGGGGAAC